>JAAYJK010000069.1 GCA_012522955.1 Syntrophomonadaceae bacterium | reverse complement strand
GCGATGTATATACTTTAGTAAAGATAAATTTACCCACATATGTGTCAGGAACAGAGTAATGGCAGTTGCGAATGAGCTTCTAAAAAACTCTCGGTTTTCTGATTGTAGAAAAGCTTGGAGTATCGATAATTACCTTTGGCGCTTGTGAAAGCTGACATTTGCAGAATCCTGTTTTTACCTGCTATTTTTAATTTAACATCACCCCAATCAAATTCACATTGCTCGCCTAATTAGTATTCTTGTTTTATATACGCCTCCTTGTTTTTTTGATACAGCCCTCTTACTGCATTACATACGGATGGATAACTAATATCGAAACCTTCATTAATCAACTCCTCATATATATCAATTTTTTTCTTCTGCTGTTTGGCTTTCCCTTCGGCTCTTTTGGTTTCGTTCTCCTTTACATAAAATTCTATCCGGGCCATCAATTCCTCGGTTAGTTTCACCTTCTTGCGTTTACTGGAATCATGATAAGTTGGTGCCTGGCACTGGTGAAATTGGCCGGTTTGCTACATATCTATTAGTAGGCGGAGTTTGGCTATTGTCTCCTGCAGTGTTGCCTTGGGGGCATCGCAAGAGAACTCGGCTTTTCTAACTTTCCAGTCAAGGCTTTTAGCCTGGTCTGACAAAACAACTCCCCGTATGGGCAATTCTGAGGGAAGGTGAACTTCAAATGGATACCCTTTTATCTGAGAAGTAATGGGACAGGCAATGAGTAAGCCGGTTTTTTGGTTATAGCTTTCTGGTGAGATAACCAGGGCTGGTCTTTTTCCTGCCTGTTCATGCCCAGCCTGTGGATTAAATTCCATCCAAATGATGTCTCCTCTCTTTGGAACGTAATTTACCACGCTTCTCCACCAACCTTTGATCCGGTGCTGGCTTCTTTATGCTGATTTTCGGGAGTAATACTGTTTAACATTTCTTCCAATGATAGTTCCTTTTTTTTTATTAAAATTGCTTTATCTTTGAAATCAATTTCGATTATAGAACCATCACTAATATCAGCTTGCTCAGCGATCCATTGGGGTATACGTATTCCAAGGCTATTGCCCCATTTAGAGACTTTTGCTTCCATATAGGATTCCCTCCTTATGATACCTGGTTTATTGTTTATACATAGTTTATACATAATATACCCAAAATACAATGGTACCATACCTTAATTATACCTTATCTCTCATTGCTCAACGAGGTCGTACCCAGCTTTCTACCTTGGGCCAGCTTTCTGTTGTAACCATTACCCGCCCGATAAAATGGCGATTGCTGCCCGGTCTATTCACTTTTGCTCTTAGTGTAAAAATATTAGGTATCCCATGCGAAATAATGATTTCATCCGTTCGAGATGTACCAAAACCGTACGGATAAGCAAACCACTTTACTTCTGTACCTAGCTTGCCCCCGCTTTTTTCAAAGCGTTGCTTCACCTCATAGTAAATATCGATTTCGGCTCTGCGAAAACGGTATATGGATTGTTTGGGATCCCCCACCACAAAAAGGCTGCCCCTGCGCGGGGTTATC
>JAAYJK010000068.1 GCA_012522955.1 Syntrophomonadaceae bacterium | reverse complement strand
GCAGGGTTAGTCTTTTGTGGTTTATTTTATATTTCTTTTTCATTACCATTACTACCACTTCTCCCCGGCTGTTTTCAGGTTCATAGACTATACCGAATCGCTGCATGGTACTGATAAAAACACAGTCGCCTTTGTTAAATCTATTTTCTTTCTTCTTCACAGGCTTTTTGGGGGTCCTGGGAGTTAAAGGCAGGTCCTTTTCCTCGTTATCCGGATCTGACTTGCTTGCCGGGATTTCCTGCCCGGGGAAATCGGGAGCCTTATAAGTTTTCTTTTCTTTATAGGTTATCTCATGGGCCCTTTCAATGATTCTCCCATCTACTCCCAACCTTAAAGCTATTAAGAATGCATTGCTGGCTCCGGCCTGCCCGATTTTGAGTTTATAAAGGGGCTGCAGGGTTTCCAGATTAAACTCCATACAGGCGTTTTCAAATTCTGGGCTGGAGGCGGCGAATTGCTTAATCTCACTGATATGGGTTGACGCTACAATAGTAGCCCCTTTTCGGAATACTTCTTCCAGTACTGCGATTGCAAAGCCCATCCCCTCGGCTGGTTCAGTACCTGCGCCTATCTCATCCATGATAACCAGTGAATCGGAACCTGAGTGATTAATAATATTGACAATGTTTTTCACATGAGAGGAGAAAGTGCTCAAGGATTGTTCAATGCTCTGCCCGTCACCGATATCCACCAGGATAGAATCAAAAACGGCAAATTCACTGCCAGCCTCCACCGGCACATGCAGACCGGACTGAACCATTAAAGTAAGCAGTCCCACCGTTTTCAGGGTCACGGTCTTCCCTCCGGTATTAGGGCCGGTAATGACCAAGGCCCGGTAATCTTGACCAATATGAAAATCCAAAGGTACTGCCTTATGACCCAGCAGAGGATGGCGACCGCCCTTGATATTCACCATATTACGCTTATTGACTTTGACTGCCCGCCCCTTAATTGCTTGACTGTATTTAGCCCGCGCGAAAACAAAATCATAGTGCAGCATGGCCTCTATATTGATGGATAGCTCCTGCTGGTTCATCCGAACCATCTCAGTAAGACTGTTTAGAATATTCCATACTTCCTGGGCTTCCTGCATTATCAGGATATCCAGCTCTTCCTGGTAGCCGGCAATGGCTGCTGGTTCTATATACAGGGTGGATCCGCTGGATGATACATCCAGGACCTTTCCGGGCAAATGTTTACGATATTCCTTTTTCACCGGGATAACAAATCTGCCATTTCTGCTGGTAACAATAGCTTCCTGAATATAAGGGGAATAATTAGTTGAAGCAATTATGTTATTAAGCTTCTGTTTTATCCTCTCTTCATTCACCCTAATCTTTTTTCTCAACCTGCTCAATTCCGGGCTGGCGTTATCTTCGACCCTTCCGTTGCCCAGACATCGCTCTAGTTCATCGTAGAGCCCGGACAATTCAAACATGGAAAGGGCATAAGAAGATATGGTGGGAGCAATAGTCTGCATTGAAGTCATGAACTTCTTAAGCCTTCCAACCTGAAATAGCATAACCTTGATGGAGCTTAATTCCTCCGAGTTCATAACCCTTCCTTCAATCACCAGTGATTTTAAATCAATATTTTCCAGTGCGGATAACGGAATGCTGGAATTTAGCTCCAGTATTCTTCTGGCCTCAGTAGTTTCATTCATTTTATGCTCTATTTTATTTAAATCCATCATGGGCTCCAGCTGGTCGACTATTATTTTAGCGGCATGGGATACCACATAGTTTTTGATTTCTTCTTTTACCTTGGCATATTCCAGTACTTCCATCACATAATGCTTCATTATTTGAGCCTCCTTGTTTATTCTAACTGGGATTAAATTGGTTTCTTAAGCTCAAAATGGATGTTATTTGGATGAACGGATTGCCTCCTGGGGGAATTAAAGTCAAGAGGGACTTCCCATATCAGTTATGATAATGAAACTGACTACCAAGGCCATGTTTCGCCTGGCGTTGCCAAGAATTTACATCAGCTATGAAATGAAAATGCCGTGCGATAAGCACGGCATAGTATCTTTGCCAGGATCAATATATGCCTATATCCGTGTTCTCAAATAACCAGTCCCGGGCATAACAAAGTTAAGCCACTGCTAGACTTGCTTTCCCTGTTGGACTTGCCATATTCAGCTTAAGGTTAATTGATAACAGACTCCGACATACATTTCTCCTGTCTATTGACTTAATATTATATTAAATTATTATATTATCATTAGTCAAGGAAACGGGAGAAGCGTCCCCCCTTGCTCCCTTAGTTTTCGTGCTTACTAATTTCCATAATAACTCCCCGCCTGCCTTCTGATCCTGGTTTATACTCAAAAATTACCTGATCCCCAGTTTCAAAACCCAGCGAATCGAAATCTTCTCTCAGTTGCTCACTGAGTTCAAAGGCCCGATAGGCATTCTCGTTATCCTCCGGTACTCCGCTAATCTTAATTTCAATGGATAAGTCATCAATCCGGCCTGTAAAAGTACCGGAATCGGTAAGCAAATCCTCTGATTCATCATTCTCTATGGGAGCGCTTTGATTCTGTCCCGGGGGCTGCTGCTCGCCTGTGGGTTCATTGCTGTTGTTGCACCCCACCACCCAGGTGCATAGGAGGATAATTAAAAGACCTGCCAGCCATCTTACTTTTACCATTATACAAACCCCTTTCTCATACGGATAATTCTGATTACTAATGATTACGCTAACACCTCTGCTGCCTTTCACTTAAATCCAGGGATTATCTAGTAAGATAATCAAAATTGGCATATCTCCAGTACTCTTGTTTTAACCTGATATCATATACCTGGGTCGGTTCCAGGCCATATTTATCCGCCACTATTTCGTCAATGGAGCTTTTATCAGCTATCTTTCCCCCCCTTGACTCTTCTCTGTAATAGTCCTGCCAAGCCTTCCACACCAACACCTGCTCCCGGCCGAGTCGTTTTTCCCATATTTTTTGCCTCAAATCCCATTGTATGGACATTTGCTTATAATCTCCAGCTTTGACGGTATTAGCCTGACTTATATTACCCTGGGGAGCAAATATTATCCTGGCTATGGTATATCCATAGCCAATATATTCAGGATAATCATAGATCAATATTTCCAGCCCATTAAAACTCGGGCCAGCTTGAGCTTCATGAATCATTTTCTCTGCCAAGTACCTTAGGTCTTTAGTTCGAACTGGTTCCTCGATCACTACCTGCCAGGTGTATATAATAGCATCTGCAGTGGAAGAATCTTCTACCAGTTCCAGGGAATAAACTAGATCTTGATTAACTGGTTTCTCCTTAATAACCATTAAAATCAGCAAGAAGGATAGGATAGCTAGAAAGAAAAGGTATATGATGACTACTGGAAGCTTTGCTTTTGATCTAAGATCTGGTGCATCCATACTGCCAGTCTCCTTTCCAAAAAGCATAATTAGCTTGCTATTCTCCTATAGCTTAATCCTATTATGACAGATCTTACCATTCTTGGGAATCAATAATTAATTTTCAGCCCAAGCCATACTTCTGATCGATTAAAAAAACCCCGGTATCAACCGAGGTTTCGCAAATATCCCTTCATTAAATCATGCGGGGACAGTTATCAATTCCCTGGCAGTAAGATCATATCAATACCTTCCACCAGTTCAAAACTTGAATCTGATGCTTTTGGGCCACTGATCGGGCATGTTCATAGCAATTGATTGGAAGGGCTACGTCCAAGGAATATTTGCTATTAGATATAAGTTCCCAATGTTTAATGGTCTCATTCATGTCTATGGTTTCAACGGTTTCCACATCGCAAATTAAATAAGACCCATTCCGATGAGCAACCAGATCAGGACGATAACTGTGCAGCAGGTGATCAATATCATCAGGATAATCGGGATGTTTGCCCGTTACTATCTCATAACCCTGGGATTGATATTTTTTGATCATCCGGCAAAGAATGGTATAGTAAACAAATCCAGTCATACAATAGCCCCCTAATATATTCTCTTGAAAGTTGAACGATGGTAATTGTGCTAGCGATAGAAAGATTGTTTTAACAACAATGAAGGAAGGTTTTAGAATGCTCTAGCTTCAGGCAAGAAGTAAAATCAAACTCTCTCTTTGTTATTATACCACATTTATAGGGCTATCCTGCTCACACCTTATCTTGCTAAATTTACATCATCCACTTGGTCCGCTCATCATTTTTTAGCCGGAAATATTCCAGGCCGCCCTGGCTCCTTCCTCTACAGCTTCGATAATCCTTCTGGGCTCAGCCGCATCTCCCACCACATAGTAGTCGATTCCGGATTGGGCCAGAAATGGCTCCAGACTGTTTTGAGCCTGAGCCCCGATGGCTATTACTACCTGATCCACCGGTGACAACAAATGGTTTTGCCCATCCTGGATCAGTTCTACAGAATTTTGCTTAATCCGGCTTAGCTGGGTATTAAACATAAATTGGCCCTTGGCCTTTTTTAAGCGATAATTCAACATATTGCCATGGGCGGTAAGAGGATTAATAGGAGACTTGGGTAATTGATCCACCAGCACCAAACTTTTAACTCCGTGCTGGATCAGATAGTCGGCTGTTTCCATACCGGTTAGCCCGCCCCCAACTACTACTACATTTTTACCTACTGCCTTTTCTCCTTTCAATATACTCCAGGCATCGATTACGGATGGCATCTCTATGCCTTCCAGGGAGGGTATTATTTGTTTGGCTCCACTGGCCAAGATCAGCACTTCTGGTTTTCCCTCCACAATCATGCTTTCACTGACTTCTATCCCGGTTTTTATCCTGGCTCCGTAGCGCAAGGCTCTATCTTTTAGCTGGTCGATCCAGTCCGCATAGGCTCCTTTATAGGGAGCTTGAGCAGCAATAATAACCTGCCCTCCTAGCTGCTTTTCTTTTTCCAACAGAGTAACCTGATGTCCTAATCGAGCCGCCTCAGCTGCAGCAGTCAAACCTGCCGGCCCGCCCCCGATTATCCACACCTGGCGTTTCTCTGCCGCCGGCTGGGAGGGATAGTACAACTCCTGCCCGGTTTCGGGATTAATTGCGCATCGCACAGACTTACCCTCATAAATTAACCTTTCAATACAACCTTGATTACAGGCCAGACATTGGAAAGTCCGTTCTGGATGACCGGCTATTGCATTATTGAGGAAGTCAGGGTCAGCCAGATGCTGCCTGCCTACTGCGATCAGGTCTGCATCCCCTCTTTTTATGACTTCATTCATAATTACAGGATCCGTGAACCTGCCTACCCCGATTACAGGAATCTCTACTTTTTCTTTAATCTTACGAGCCAGATGCACATTAAACCCCTGGGCATATTCGATGGGGGCCTGGATGATACCACCTGGACTTCCATGGGTGCCGAAAGAAGCATGGATTATATCCACCCCAGCCTTGACAAATTTGGGTGCGATTTCCTGCATTTCTTCGATGCTGTAACCATTTTTTATCACTTCCTCCGCTGAAATACGCAAGGAGATAGGAAAATCCTGGCCTACCTGAGCTCGCACGGCCTGAATACATTCCAGGATGAAACGAGCCCGGTTTTGCATATTTCCCCCATACTCATCCTCTCTCTGGTTGGAATGTATGGATAGAAACTGGTGCAAGAGGTAGCCATGAGCAGCATGAAGTTCTACGGCATCGAAGCCAGCCTCGACAGCCCTTCTGGCTGCACTCCCAAAAGCCTGGATAACTTCTTCAATATCCTCCCGCCTCATAGCTTTGGGTGAACCACCAAACACATAGCTGGCAATGGCTGAGGGGGCCATGGCTTCTCCTCGTTTTAGTTGATAGAAACTCTCTCTTCCTGCATGATGAAGCTGAATGGCAATTTTAGCATCCTCTTTATGAGCTATTTTAACCAGCTGGCTTAGACCAGTAATGTAGCTATCATCATATATTCTAAGAGCACTGGGGCTAACACTGCCCTGGGTATGTACTGAAGATATTTCCGTAATGTATAGTCCGGCACCACTTTTTACTCTTCTTTTAAAGTAGGCCAGGGTAGCTTCGCTGACCGTGCCATCCCGTTGGCCCAGGCCAGTACCCATAGGCGGCATTACTACCCTATTTTTTAATAGCATGGATTTAATTTTAATTTCCTGCAGTAAGTGTTCTAAATTGGCCATGAACTTTGCCTCCCATTAATACTAAATTTGTTCTGTATCCAAACCTTTTTTTGCTGGGGTTTCCCTAGGCGAATCATTCTTGTATCGTTTCAACCGCTGATCAATCTACTGCTGCTTTTCATTCTGGGTTTTCCTGGATTTTTCTTCCAGAGCAGCTTTTAATATTTCTCCCAGATTGCTGCCGAATTCCCCATCATCGCTGTACTTTTTTAGAAGCCTCTGATTTACCCGATCCTGCTGTCTATTCTTTTTAAAAATGTCACCTTCTTGTGCTTTTTCGGGTTGGCGATGACCGCAGCTCCTATCCTGGCATACCAACATTTTACCCTTTTTCCCCTGCACCAGGAGCATGTTTTTACCGCAGGCAGGGCATTTTTTTCTACTTACATTGTCCGGTTTATATTCACTTTGGTCTTCTTTAATATCCTTAATCATCTGCCGGGCACTGCTTTTTATGCTCTCCATAAATTGCTTTCGACTGCTATTGCCTCGGGCTATAAGGTTGAGCTGCTCTTCCCATTGAGCGGTCAATACCGGAGATGTCAAAGATTCAGGAGCCAGTTCTATCAGCTGCCTGGCCTTGGAGGTAGGTACCAGCTGCTTTCCCTTACGCTCCATATAGAAGCTGCTTATTAGTTTTTCAATAATTTCGGCTCGCGTAGCCGGGGTGCCCAAACCGCTCCCACTTATAGATTCCCGCAGCTTTTTATCCTGGATGAACTTGCCTGGATTTTCCATGGCGGTTAGTATTGAAGCTTCAGTATAACGGGGCGGGGGTGATGTCATAGCTCGGTTAATATTACAGCTTTTTACCCCTTTGATACTGCCCCGTTCTTGAAGTTTGAGGCTTTGCTCAGGCAGAATTTCCTTACTACGAGTATCCTTTTCCTCCCACAGCTGCGTTACTGCTTTCCAACCCTTTGCCTTCACCACCCGGCCTCGGGAATAAAAGCGCTCTGAATTGACCAGGGTGCTTATGGTAGTCTTTTCATAGCTATACGGGGGATAGAACATAGCAATGAAGCGTCGGGAGATTAAATCAAACAATCCCTTTTCTTCCAAGGATAGCTCACTGAGCTTTAGCTTCTCTCCGGTGGGAATTATGGCATGATGATCGCTGACTTTTTTATTGTCGACAAAACGGGAACCGGGATTTAATGGCTTCGAAACAATGGGTTCTATCATAGCCTGATAGGGGCCAGTGGCTATACCCTGAAGTCTGCCCTTTAGAGTTGGCACAATATCGCTACTTAAATAACGAGAATCAGTTCGCGGATAGGTGACAAGCTTATGCTGTTCGTAGAGCCTCTGCAACACTGATAAGGTCTTTTGAGCCGAAAAATTCAGCCTTCGGTTGGCATCTCGCTGCAGCTCCGTTAAATCATATAATAGGGGGGGCGCTTCATTCTTGCGCTCGGTACGAATATCCTCAATTCTGGCCTGCTGCCCCTGAACCCGGTCCGCAATCTGCCGGGCCTTTTCCTGATCAAAGATACGACTCTGCCCTTGGCTATCCCGCCAATCCCCATAGTAATCACCAAAATCTGCCCTTACGGTCCAATAGGGTTGGGGTTTGAATTCCTGGATTTCTCTCTCCCTCTGCACTACCATAGCCAGGGTGGGAGTTTGCACCCGCCCGGCGTTGAGCTGGGCGTTATGCTTGCAGGAGAGAGCCCGGGTGACATTCAAGCCCACCACCCAATCTGCCTCGGCCCTGCATACAGCAGCATCGTACAGTTTATTATAATTGCTTCCTGGTTTAAGGTTCTTGAAACCCTCCTGGATAGCACTATCGGTCTGAGAGGATATCCACAAACGTTTAAAGGGCTTATGGCATTTGGCTTGAACAATAATCCAGCGGGCGACCAGTTCTCCCTCCCGTCCAGCATCGGTAGCAATAATCAGTTCATCAATATCTGAACGATGCAGGAGTTTCTTTACTACCTGATACTGTTTAGAAGTCTGGCGGATTACTTTAAGCTTCATCTTATCCGGCAGCATGGGCAAATCCTCCATGCGCCATTGTTTCAATTTCTGATCATAGTCCTCTGGTTCAGCCAGAGTTACCAGATGACCCAGGGCCCAGGTTACCACATATTTTGAGCCCTCTATATATCCATGATTTTTATTATTACAGTTTAAGACCCGGGCTATCTCCCGGGCCACACTAGGTTTTTCTGCTATTACCAGCGATTTCATTTTCCTACCTCACTTACTGACGGTTTAAGTTTCTATTGCTAACGGCTGACCCTTAAGGCTATTATATCATAGCCTTGAAGATTAGCCACTTCCCTCCCCTGCCCCTGCTACTCCAGTCACGGACCTTATTACTAATCAACCACCATGATCCGGGAACACAATCCAGTATGAACATTTTGAGCTATACCTAGCTGGCGGTCAAAAACCGCCCCGACATATGCCCGCCTGAGATCCATATTAACGGTCGAGTCTGTAGGGGTGACCTGTGGTCGCCCGCAAGAATAACCAATTTTTCGGTGGTTAATTCATTCTCGTGTGAAATCTATAAATAATAACTATTCGACTCGATTATAGTAATAGTAAAATCCTATCCATAAAAACACCATCAGGGCCATGAGAATACCGATCAGGTCCCAAGGGGTAAGGGGCCAGCCGGGATCAAAAACGCTTCCTGCCAGTACCAATAAAGCCAGGATCAGGATGTATATTCTGACTGCAGCCAGGGCAGCTTTGGAGCTCAGATACAATGACCGTTCATCATGGGATACTATGCCCTTTTGGGCTAACTGGGCTATTTTCCGATGTTGAATAAACTTGAGGGCAAAGACTCCCAGGGCTCCTGCTATCAGTCCCACCCCCATGCCTATATCACCGGTACTGATAATATAACTGCCCAATGCTATTAGTAGTAAAACAATAATATAAAAAGCTGCTTTATTATTCTTCATTGTTAATCAACCTCCTCCATAATAAAAATCTCCTCAATAGACATTTCAAATATTCTGGCTAATTTATAAGCCAATTGCAAAGAGGGATTGTATTTACCCCTTTCTAGAGATATAATAGTCTGTCTTGAAACCCCGGCCTTTATAGCTAGTTCCTCCTGAGTCATATGGTGTTTGGATCGTAGTTCTGCTAATAGGTTGCGCATAAACTCCCTCCTTATATAAGGTAAAGCATGCTTTACATTTATTATATACCTAAGAATCAAAATGTCAAGCGCACTTTACATTTTGATTCTTTTATTTCATCAGATTTCTGCAGTACATATTTATCCAATAATGTATTAAGTCAATATAACTTCGCCTGCGGGCGACCACAGGTCGCCCCTACAAACCCTTTACCCACTTTCTCGTTCACAGACCGTTAGTACATTGTCGGTCACCAGACCCTTTACCCACTTTGTGGGTGCCAAATCGTTACTACATTGTGGGTCATCAGACCGTTTACTCACATTGTGGGTACCACATCGTTACTACATTATCGGTCGATAGAACCTTTACTGACATTATCGGTGGCAGACCGTTTATCCACTTTTTCTGTGGCGGAGCTAATATGCAAGAGTCTCATTAAATGAAATTAGGTGAGCAATGTAAAGTAATATATTGTTTTTGAACTGAATAAATAACAATATATACAAATCGAAGGGAGAATGACATGGCTAAATTATTTACCACCGGTCCAGTGGAAAATGCCGTTAGCAATCCGGCGTTAAGTGTAATGGTAAAAATTTTAAATAATAGCCCCACCAATTCTTTAACTGCTACCGCTACCCTTTACAACTTAGACGGAAGCAAATCCCAGGTATCCAGCGAAATCCTGACAATTTCGCCATTAAGTGCGGATTTCAAGAGTTTCGAAGTAGATTTGCTAAAAGAATTTGAAATACAAATTCAGGTTGATAGAGAGGAAGCCGCATTAGTATCTGTGTGGGGCCTGGATGCAGATGCCAGACTAATAGCGGCTCAACGTTTTACTCCTAGTGAATTAAAGGAATACTACATGCCCTTTGCCAAAATAAAAAAACTAAGCTTCTCCAAGCCCAAAAAAAGAAAAAGAGGCCGGTAAACCCAAATATATTTTAGTTGATTATTCAACCCAGAGTAAAAACAGAGCTCCCCGGCCATATCTAATTCAGCTTTAGTATTATGGTCTTATAGGCCGGGGTATTATGTTTTATCCAGATCAGGACCCCTGCACTAGGGATACGGGGACCTAAAAGGGAAGGCTGAATCATTTTAGGTTTAAGCCTGGGGTCGTTTGGGTTTTTTTGGATATTTTTTGCCCGTACTGGATTTTTTGCCAGCCCAGTCACTCTTTGAATGGTAATTGGGCTGTACGGCCTTCTTGATTTTTATAGGAGGAGCTTCCGATAGTTCCTTAAAGTTCTTGTTCTCTGGTTCTTTGGTCAGCATTTTTAAAGCTGCGGATAAAAGGGTGACTGAATCGTATTCTTCCAAAAGACTCTCAGCCAGATTCTGATATGGAGAGAAATCCTCCTTTTCCACTACCCGCAACAGACTTTCCACTGCCATATGCTGGATCCCGGCCAAGGCTTCTTTTACGGTTGGAATAGGTTGTCTTTTTATCTGCTGCCGGGTAAGTTGTTCAATTGATCTTAGATGAGCTATTTCACGAGGAGTGACTAGAGTAATAGCCAATCCACTTTCACCAGCCCGACCTGTTCTCCCAATTCGATGTACATAGCTCTCAGGATCCTGAGGTATGTCAAAATTATAGATATGGGTTATGCCACTGATGTCCAACCCTCGAGCTGCTACATCGGTTGCCACCAATACTTCAGTTTCTCCTGAGCGGAATTTTTTCATTATGGTATCCCGACGATTCTGGCTTAAATCACCGTGAATCCCTTCCGCTGAATAACCCCGTTCACTTAAAGCCTCTGCCAATTCATCCACTCGACGTCTTGTGCGGCCAAAAACCATAGACAGTTCAGGGTTCTGAATGTCCAGCAGGCGACATAATACATCTAGTTTCTGTTTTTCAGGCGTTTCGATATATTCCTGCTCTATATTGGCTACGGTAACTTCCCGGGGAGCAATATGAATTATTTCCGGGTTTCTCATGAATTTGGCCGCCAAAGTCTGAATATGAATAGGAATAGTAGCGGAAAACAAAAGGTTCTGTCTATCATCCGGCATTTGCTGCCATATGGCTTCAATGTCATCAATAAATCCCATATTCAGCATTTCATCGGCTTCATCCAATACCATCAATTTAACCTGCGGCAGTCGTATGGTTTTTCTTCTCAGGTGATCCAGCAGTCGGCCGGGAGTACCCACAATAATACTGGGTCTTTTGCGCAGGGCTCTGATTTGTCGCTCAATCTCCTGTCCTCCATAGATAGGCAGCGATTTAACCTGTTTATACTGTCCAATCCTATTGAGTTCCTCAGCCACTTGTATAGCCAGTTCACGAGTAGGGGTTATTACTAGGCCCTGAATAGACTCTAGATGGGGATCACAACTATGGACCAACGGTATGCCATAAGCAGCAGTTTTACCGGTACCGGTCTGGGCTCGGCCTATTAAATCTCTGCCCATAAGGGCTATGGGAATGGTTTCAGCTTGAATGGGAGTTGGTTCTTCAAACCCCATACTGTTAATAGCTTGCATTATTGGTTGAGACAAGCTTAATTCACGAAAACTGTTCAATCTTCAGATCTCCTTTTTTTCTTTATATTTAACCGATACGCAGTATTTTATAGCCTTTTCGGAGACAAAAGGGGAATATAAAAGAATTGCGATTTAGGTCTCGAGGGACGTCGAGGGATAATAGTCCTCTAAACGGCCTTAATTATTATCTCTCAAATGGCCGAAAAGTACAATTAAGAACTTGTTCCTGATGGGAGTATGCCTTGGATTTGGTTGGGATACTGCTGATAAAAACCGCTAAGAGCACCAGGGCTCCTCCCCCCATCTGTAGCAAAGTGAGTTTCTCACCAAGTATAAACCAGGCTCCTACTGCTGTTACTACGGGGACCCCATTGATAAAAATTGAGGCCCGGGAAGCTTCGATTCTGGTAAGAGCAAAATTATAGGCTAAAAACCTCCAATAGTGCACAACAGGGACAGAAAACTATGGCTCCATAGGACTGCAGACTAACCTGAGCTCATTGTACCTGGGGCAGATAATAGAAAAAGAACAGAGCAAAGAGAGCCGTACCATACAGAACTTGATAACCGGTTATTTCCATAGAGGATAAGGTTTTACCCAGATCCCGAGCCAACACCATATAAAGGGCGGCGGAAAAAACTGCACTGCCAGAAGCCTTAGAAACCACCATTGTTTCAGCTGCACTCCTGAGTTGTAAGGAAGTCCCCCGTACCTCATCGCTTTAAGCTTCAATTATTGGAATTGTCTCTCATGGGTTCCATAAACCCCCGGGGATTTCCGCTGGGACCAATTAATTCTTCTCCTTCCACCAGAATCTTTACACGTTTGATCTCCGGATCAAAAGTGTTTAGGGTATTGACTATGGAGCCTACCGCTATAATTTCCTGAATACTGCCCCCGAAGCGGTTGAAGTCTTGACTCAAGTTCACAATCAAATCGCTATTTTGCTTCATATTACCATAGACTACCGTATGGGGATCTATGTTATTGCGATATTCAGTATTATCTGTACCTTTGATTAACTCTTGCAATAAAATACTGTATCTATCCTGGTCAGGAGGAAATATGATTTCCCGCTCCTCAATTTGGAACTGCTGGTTGCCTACATCCCCATAGTATAACTGCACCCTGGCTTGGGCACCCTGTTCCGGGGCCGGAATGTTATTGTGCTTATCTAGCTGTTGGCAGCCTGATCCTATACCTATTAATAGAAAGAACACCGATAAGGTGCTCAGTAGTTTTTTCATACCCTTTACCCCCTGCACTCAGCCGCTTCCACAGCTTTATAAATCCTTAGCCCAATTGCTTTTCCTTCTTGGGCAGAATATTATCTCTTGGTATGGAAGAAGCAATCTTGTCAATTACTACCGTATTTTCCGAAGACTGAAGATTTTTAAATGCCACTGACAACATTAGTTTTATCCGATTCAACTGGTTGACCTCACTGGCACCTGGGTCATAATCTATAGCTGCAATATTGGCCTGAGGATATTGACGTTTTAATTCCTTGATCATTCCTTTGCCGGTAACATGATTGGGCAGACAGGCAAAAGGCTGCATACAAATAATATTGGGTACATCCATCTCTATGAGCTCTATCATTTCTGCTGTTAGCAGCCAACCTTCCCCGGTATGATTGCCCAGGGAAACTACTCGAGAAGCTTTCTGGGCCAGCTGGTAGATGGAACAAGGGGCTTCAAATCTCTGGCTGCGTTGCAGGGACTTAATCATTTCCCGCCGACAATTATCAAAATACTTGATGAACAACATTCCCAAGAGCTTATTTTTAAAGGTGCCAGCTAAATACCGATGGCGGTATATCATATCATAAGCACAGAAGGTAAAGAAATCCAATAAATCTGGTACTACCGCCTCAGCTCCTTCACTTTCCACAAGACTAACCACATTGTTATTGGCAGTAGGATGGTATTTAACCAGTATTTCCCCTACAATACCTACCCTGGGCTTCCGTATATCCCTTATTTCCAGCTGGTCAAATTCTCTTATTATCTGTTTTATGTATTTCCGAAAGGTATAGGAATCACCTATGGTCAGCTGTTTCTTGCACAGACTCATCCATTTTTTGAACAGTAAATTAGCTGACCCCGGTATCTTTTCATAAGGCCTAACCCTATAGAGTACTCGCATGAGCAGATCCCCGTAGATTACACCCATGGTAACCTTCTTGAACAAGGAGGCGGTAATTTTAAACCCAGGGTTGGATTCCATACCGGTAATATTGGCTGATATAACCGGTATGTTTTCCATTCCTGCATCCTTCATGGCCTTACGTAAAAAGGCAATGTAATTAGTTGCTCTACAGCCTCCCCCGGTTTGGGATATTATTACCGAGGTGTTGTTTAAATCATATTGTCCAGATTTTAAAGCTTCAATAAGTTGACCTACGACAATTATGGAAGGATAACAGGCATCATTGTTCACGTATTTGAGTCCTTCGTCAACAGCATTTTTATCTACCGAAGGCAAGACTACTATGTTGTATCCTTCGGAGGCAAAAAGATCCCTAGCCAGTTCAAAGTGTATGGGTGACATTTGAGGACAAAGAATAGTATGCCGGCTGCGCATCTCTTCAGTGAAGGGAATCCGGTTCTGAACTGCCGGTTGAAATTTGGGTTTTAACCCCATTCGGTCACGCTCTTCCATAGCTGCCACTAGGGACCTAATTCTAATTCTGACCGAACCCAGATTGCTGCCTTCATCAATCTTCAAACAAGTATATATTTTATCGGCTGCATTAAGTATCTCTTCTACCTGATCAGTAGTGACCGCATCTAAACCACAGCCGAATGAGTTGAGCTGAATTAATTCCAATGTCTCGCTGCCCGCCACATAAGTAGCGGCTGCATATAATCTGGAATGGTACATCCATTGATCCACTACCCTGAGAGGGCGATTAACCTTCCCCAGATGGGAAATAGAGTCTTCTGTCAATACCGCAAATCCCATGGAGTTTATTAATCCTGGTATGCCATGATTAATTTCCGGATCTATATGATAGGGACGACCGGCCAAAACTATTCCCTTCTGTTGGTTTCTTTCCAGAAAGCGCAGAGTTTCTTCACCTTGTTTGCGAATGTCGGAACGGACAGAGGCTTCTTCTTCCCAGGCCGCTTCAACTGCCGCCGCAATTTCTCCCTTCTTGATCTGGAATTCGGCCAACTCTTCGTAAAGCCTCTGTATCAAGCGCTCTTTATTTTCGTAAGGCAAAAAGGGATTTATATACCTGATTCCCTTTTCCCTTAATATATCCATATTATTCTTGATAACTTCCGGGTACGAAATCACTATGGGGCAATTGAAGCTATTGCTGGCTTCCTCTATTTCCTTTTTCTCATAAATAATAGAGGGATGGAAAATAGTCTTTATTCCCTTGTTAATCAGGGCCATTATATGTCCATGCACCATTTTGCCCGGATAGCATACTGATTCTGAGGGTATGGTTTCCAGACCCAGTTCATATATCTGTTTGGATGAACGAGGTGATCTTTCTACCCTAAAACCCAGCCTAGTAAAAAAAGTAAACCAAAACGGATAATTCTCATACATGTTTAAGGCCATGGGAATTCCTATAGTACCCCGATAAGCTTCTTTCTGCTTTAAAGGAATATAATTGTTTAATCGCTTCAATTTATATTCATAAAGGTTGGGCAGGCTGCTGCTTTTACGCTCCAAACCAGCTCCCTTTTCACAACGATTCCCTGATATATAGGACCTGCCGTCACTGAACTTATTAATGGTAAGCAGACAGTTGTTTAAACAACCCTGGCACCGATCCATGCTGGTTTCGAAGCTAAATTCTGCCAAAGCATCATTATCGATCAAAGTACTATCTTGATGGGAAGAATGATTTTGCCGGGCAATCAAAGCTGCCCCATAGGCCCCCATGATACCAGCTATATTAGGCCTAATTACTTCCCGTCCTATAATATTCTCAAAGCTCTTGAGAATAGCGTCATTGAGGAAAGTGCCCCCCTGAACCACTATTTTGTTTCCCATTTGATCGGTGTTTCTCAGTTTTATTACTTTAAACAAGGCGTTTTTAATCACTGAATAGGACAGGCCAGCCGATATGTCTCCTATGGATGCTCCCTCTTTTTGAGCTTGTTTCACCATTGAATTCATAAATACTGTACAGCGGGTTCCCAGGTCCACTGGATTCTCTGCCATTAAGGCATTTTGGGCAAATTCTCCTACCTCAATATTCAGGGATTGGGCAAAAGTTTCAATAAAGGAACCGCATCCCGAGGAGCAAGCCTCATTCAGTATAATACTGTCAATAGTACCGTTTTTAATTTTCAGGCACTTCATATCCTGCCCACCGATATCTAGAATAAACTCAACCCCAGGCAGAAAATAATCTGCAGCCCGATAATGAGCTATAGTCTCAACTTCGCCCAAATCAACTCCAAAGGCCGATTTAATCAAAGACTCTCCATATCCAGTAACGGTGGAATTCCTAATTGTTGCTGCGGCTGGCATTTGTTGATACATGTCCTGCAGCAACTTCATAGTACTGGTTAATGGACTCCCCTCATTACTAGCATAATAGGAGTAAAGAAGTCGGCCCTTATTATCGATTAAAGCTGCCTTGGTAGTTGTAGAACCGGCATCAATGCCCAGAAAACAATCGCCTTCGAATTCGGCCAGATTTCCCCTCGTCGCCTGGTACTGGTCATGCCTGGCTTTAAACCGTTCCAATTGGTCAATGTCGCTAAACAATGGTTCCAGCCGACGAACGCCGTCTAGGCTTATAGGACCCAAGTTATGTAGTTTATGTACCAGTTGGCTAATATTAAAGGTTCCTTCACTCTTGGAAGCCAGAGCAGCACCTATGGCGACATAGTATTGAGCATTTTCGGGAAATAGGGCATGTTCCTCATCCAGCTTAAGAGTCTCCATAAACCTCTTTCTCAACTCAGACAGAAAATATAAAGGTCCACCCAAAAAGGCCACGTATCCCCGAATGGATTTACCGCAAGCCAGACCACCAATGGTCTGGTTCACTACCGATTGAAATATGGAGGCAGCAATATCTTCTTTTGAAGCCCCTTCATTTAACAGGGGCTGAATATCAGTTTTAGCGAATACTCCGCAACGAGCAGCGATGGGATATATGGTACGGTGTTCACGGGCCATTTGATTTAAACCTTCTGCGTCGGTCTTCAGTATAGCCGCCATTTGATCAATAAAGGCACCGGTACCTCCAGCGCAGGTACCGTTCATTCGTTGGTCAATGGTTCCGCCCGCATCATAAAAAGTTATCTTGGCATCTTCTCCACCCAATTCTATGGCCACATCCGTATGAGGCAGGTATTTTTCAATGGCCTGAGAACAAGCAATGACTTCCTGAATAAAACTAGCCTCTAATATTTTAGAGGCGGATAAGCCACCAGAACCAGTAACCATCATGGTTGCAGTTCTATTGGGATACAAAAGCTGAACTTCCTCCAGCATACTAGCGACGGTTACTTTGATATCTGAATAGTGGCGTTGATATTTACAGTATAGGATGGATTCGACCTCATCAAGAATTACTATCTTAACCGTAGTTGAACCAACATCCAAACCGAGGTGAAGCAAATCGTCCATATATTTCACAGCTAAAAAGCTGCTTCCTCCTTTAATATAGCACAATAATTTCAAACAGTGTTTGAATTATGCTTATATAGTATTTTATATTTTATACTTTGTCAATTATATGTTCAATAATTGACCAAATAGTAAATTTTATATATGATGTTTAAAGCAGTGTTTAAAACTTTAAACCTCAGATTCATATATCTTTTTAGAAACGAGTGCACAATTATGCAGAACGAGTATAGCAGTACTAAAAAGCGAATAATTGGAGCAGCATTAAAAATCATAGCCAGTGAAGGTTTTCACAAGATAACCATCAGGAAAATAGCTTCTTTGGCCGAGGTTAATGTGGCCGCTGTTAATTATCACTTTGGCAGTAAAGAACAATTGGTTAACGAAGCCTTACACAATATTACCCAACAGCTGATAAATACCTTTAATGTACTAAAACAACCTGATATGGACGTTGAAGATCGATTAAGAACCTTCCTCCATGCCTATGCCAGTATTATAAGCAGATATCCCGATGTAATAAAAAACTACGTTATGCAATCTATTACCGATTATGGACTCAGTGGAGAATATGAATCTTTTATTCAAGCTGAAGGCTATGCATTAATTAAAAACACTATCAGGCAAATGAAACCGGAGGATACTGAATGCATGATAGAAATGAGAATTATGCAGATGATGGGTAGCATGGCCTTTCCTATTCTGGTAGCTAACCGTTCCATAGCCTTAAATAATTTCGACTCTGCTCATGATGAAGTGAGATCTCACTATGTGGAAATTATAATTGGCTGTATTAAATCCACATGCTAAATGCTTAAAAATGGTTGAAATCTCCCCCCCCAAAAAAAAAAGACTAAACAAATGTTTAGTCTTTGGTGCCTCTATTTTCAAGGACTCTATATTCTGTCTAAACATTTGTTGGGCATGCTGCAACCTGGTTTTTTCCATTTTATGGGGTTGATTCTTGCTCCCATTGGGCTAAAAAGGCTTCCAGGCGGTTCATCCCTTCTTCAATGTTGTCTAATGAATTAGCATAAGAAATTCTTAAATATCCTTCACAGTTAGATCCAAAATCGATACCAGGAGCAACTGCTACTCCGGCTTGTTTCAGTATATTAAAAGCAAAGTTATAAGAATCCTGGGTATATTTCTTAACATTGGCCAAGATATAAAAAGCTCCAGTGGGTTCTGCCTGGCATTTGATACCCGCCCTTTCCAGTCTTTTCAGCAGGTATTTCCTTCTCTGATTATATATTTCTTTCATTTGCAGCACATGAGGGTCACAGTATTTTAAGGCTGCAATGGCCGCTGTTTGAGAAAAGGATGAAGCGCATATGAACAAATTTTGTTGTAGTTTCTGGATTGTTTTCAGATATGAGGGGGGAACAATCACGTAACCCAGCCTCCATCCAGTCATAGCATACAACTTGGAAAAGCCGTTTACCACAAATGCTTTGTCGGCAAACTCCAGAATACTGTGCTCTTCTCCCTCATAGACCAAGCCATGATAGATTTCGTCCGCAACAATGGTATGACCCAAACCAGCCAATTGCCTTAATTCCTCTGCCGACATGACTGTGCCGGTGGGATTGGCTGGAGAATTGCACATAATGGCTCGGGTTCTGCTGCTGATGGCTTTCTTAACATCTTCCAAGCGATATTGAAAATTATCTTCTTCCATAACCGGAACCAATACCGGCTTACCTTCCAAGTAATTAATGAAATTTGGATAACAGGAGTAGTAGGGATCAGAAAGAATTATCTCGTCTGCCCGGTTTAGCAGTACAGATAATATCAACAATAAGGCAGGGGAAGTGCCTGAAGTAACAACAATTTGTTCCGGAGATATCTCCACTCCATATTTTCTGAAATAGTAGCTAGCAATCTCTTCCCTTAGCTCTATTTTACCCAAACTATGGGTATAATGAGTATCCTGCCCTTTTATAGCGGTTAGAGCACTTTCTATGATGGGTTCCGGGGTATCGAAGTCAGGCTCACCAATTTCCAGGTGAATTATATCCCGGCCTTGTGCTTCCATCTGTTTGGCTTCTTCCAACACATCCATGACAATAAAAGAGGATATCTTTTCTGTTCTGCTATTAATGCCTTCATTAATCATTAAACCTCTCCCCTATCTATATCTTGGTATTAAGAGTATTGTATCTCGCATTCAATCCAGCGGTAAATAATCAAAAAAATAGCTCAGGGGATAGGCCAGGGTTTGGTTAGTCTGGCTCTTATCTTCCCCTGCTCTGGTAACCGCATAAACCATCCCCACCACTTCTCCCTCGGCATTAATAACTGGACTGCCGCTGTTTCCCGGCTGACAATCTATGTCCAGAAGGATAACAGGAATTTCCTGTACCGAGTAATAACCCAGCAAGGGGCCCTGCAGAATAATATGCTTTAAGCCGCGCGGGTTCCCGATAACCGATACTTTATCTCCTGCTGCCGGTAGCGGATTATTCTTACTGAGAGCAATATGGGGCAATCCTGCTGCCTCCAGCCTGATCCAGGCTATATCTGCATTTTCCGCATAATTTATCTTGCTGCTGTAGAATACCTGACCATCTTCGAATTCAACCTTAATGCTTCTAGCTTTCTCGATAATATGTTTGTTGCTTACTATCAGCCCGTAGGGGGATACATTAAAACCTGTACCGGTACGAGCAGTGGAGCTTACCCCATCCTCGCTATAGGCTTCTATCCACACTACTGCAGACAATGCAGGAGTTAATACAGCATTATCCTGCAGGGTGACCCGGTTCTTTAGAAAATCCATACTCCCATTGAACAGTAAGTGGAGCTGGGGAAGAGATATAAACACAAATATTAGCAGTACTATTCCTGCTAATATTTTATAAGCTGGGTTCCTTTTATAAGATTCACTATCCTCCAGATCCTGGGATTCCAAAGAAACTTCTTTGTTATCATCAAACTCATTAAAATCCAAAGCCCATACTCCTGTTTGCCCCATATTTTATCAGTTCATCCTGGCTCTATTATACCTGATATATACCATAAATGGACTTGGTAATTAAGCTCCAGTTAATAGGTGGACAGGCTCCAGCATTGATGAATTATGATTCCCCTGGGAAAAGTTACATTTCGCCGATTTTGATGCATAAATATCTGTGGTCCAGATTTCCCGGGGCAACACCAACTACAAACGAAATTTAATCCAGAAGGTAGTACCCTGAGGAGAGGTGTTAACATCAATACTTGCATTATGACGAGCAGCGATATTAAAACAAATAGGAAGGCCTAAGCCTACCCCCATATCTTTGGTAGTATAAAAGGGAGTCCCTAAATTATCCAATATTTCATCCTGAATACCGCAACCCTGATCTTGAATCTGCAAGACCACCATATCATACTCTTGATAGGTCTTAATGGTTAATGCCTCTCCGGCCTGCATGGATTCCAGCCCATTACGAGTCATATTAAATATGAGTTGTCTTATCTCTTTGGAGTCCAGCATCAAATCAGGTATATTCTTTAACTCCATTTTTACTTCTTTGTCAGATTTGATGGCATCGGCAGATATGAGTGGATATATGGCCATAAGGATATCATTTAGATTTCCCTGCTCAGAGTATAGCGGTTTATCCTTGGCCAGGGATAAAAATTCGGAAATAATGCTATTAGCGTCATCCAGTTCTTCAATCATCAGATCGAATACCTCTTGATAATCCTTGAATTCCGAATTATTACCCAGCATCTGCAAAAATCCCCTTACCGTAGTCATTGGATTGCGTATTTCGTGTCCTAAACCGGCAGCCATTTCCCCCACCGTTTTCAAGCGATCCAGGCGAGACAATTCGCTTTCCATGCGTTTACGGTCGGATATGTCACGACTTACCAGAACGGCTCCATATATTCTGCCTTTCCTGTCAAATATGATATTGACTACTGTTTCCACATATATATAGCTTTCATCTTTACTAAGGTAACGATAATCGAATTTAGAAAAGGTTTTGGATCTGAAGGCACTGGTGAAATGCTCCTTGACCTTTTCCAGGTCCTGGGGATGCACAAATTCATAAAAAGAACGCCCCAACATTTCCTCTACCTCGTAACCCAACATGCTGTGACAGGAAGGAGTTATGTATTCATAGTCCCCGGCTATATTCACCTGGCCGATCATATCGATCATATTATCAGTCAGCCGCCGCAATTTGGCTTCACTGGCCTGTAAAGCCTCAGCGGCTTTTTTCTGTTCGGTAATATCCTGAATCTGTACCAAAAATCCCTCAATACTTCCATCTGGATACCTTAGTGGGCTTATAAAATACTTGATAAATGATTTACCTGTTTTATTGGTCTTATATGCATTAAGCTTTCGTATTTTGTCAAAATCCAACTCTTCTTCGTAGCTTAAAATGGCCATCTTATTAAGTATATTTTCATCTCCATGCTTAAAATTTCTATCTGCAAATAGATTAAAGTGCCTTACATCAGCAATACCTTCTATACCTAATATATTGGTCATGGCCATATTTACATCAACTAACTGTCCTTCGGGATTATAAACCGCAATTCCAATAGGAGATTGACGGAAGATCCCTCTGAATTTTTCTTCGCTCAGCCTTAAAGCTTCCTGGGCCTCTTTGCGTTTAGTTATATCAATGAAGGTTCCCACTACCCCGATAAACTTTTCAAGCGAATTGGAAAGTGGGGCCTTGTTGAAAATAACGTCATAGCGGTTGCCGTTGGCATGCTGAAATTCCCACTCATAGGTCTGAATACCCGCATTGGTAAGCAAGTCCAGGTCCATGGCTCGGTATTTTGAAGCCAAGTCTTCGGGAAGGACTGTAAACAGTGATTGACCGAGTATATCATGGCGGGCAAGTCCTATAGCGATGCCAAAAGCTTTGTTGGCAAATTGGAACCGGCCAAAGGTATCCCGATAAAAAACCGGGGTAGGTATCCCGTCCAGAATGTTTTCCAGGAAAACGATTTGTTGTTGAAAGCGTTCTTCAATTCTTTTCACCTGGCTTACATCAGATACTAGAGCAGTCAGGGGGCCTGAGACAGGATTAAAGATCATAACATCCAGGTATTTATCGTTAACTGGTTCATAGAATTCAAAATAGGCCTGACCACCGTTTTCTACAACCGTATTGATAGCTCTTAACCATAAGTCACTTTTACGGCAGTTTAAATCAGTAATCGTATGGTCACAAAGATTGCTTCCTGATGTATTAATCAATCCAGAAACTGATTGACTTAATTCCATAATCTGGGCGTCACAGATGCTGCCATCAACAGCCCGGAGTGGATCTAGCAAAATAACAGCAGCATTAGCCGTATTAAACAAGCGGTGGTAGTGATAATTATTATTATGCATGAGCATGTAATAGCTGTCTGGTTCCCTCTCTGAAAACCTTATTAAATGGTAGTTGGTATATTGCTGATCCTGCAACTGCAGGGAACAGATTATTTCATCGGTAATAATCGTGGAGCCATCCGGTCTGGCATAGGAAGTTTGAAAATAGCATAAATCCAGTGGTGCATCCGATAATTTGAGCTGGCGAGTATTTATAACTGGAAACAATTCCTTTCTGCCCGCTACTATATCAAGCTCATTGCTGGAGAGGATTTCTTCTGCGCTATACCCAATTAACTCAGCAAAGGAATCATTGCAATAGACGATCTCTCCTCTGGCATCACTTTCATAGGTAGGCAAATCAAGTCTATGAATACTACTAACTCCCTGACTGTTTTGAACCTTTGCTTTGCCCTTTTGCGTAGAGGCTCCTTTGTACAAGCCGTTGCTTTTTATTTTTCCATAGAGAATATAGGTGGGATACAGGGAAACTAGCATTTGTTGCCTGATGGGAGGCAATTCCCTAGCATTGACCTGCAGCAACAAGGAAGTCTTATAGCGAGTATGCAAATACCCATTTAGAGTGGCCAACTGATCAAATAATGAAAGTCGGGAGAACTCACTATGATTGACCTTACTTAGGTCAAGAATCAGATAAGGTGCTTCCTCACCTTCAGGGATCTGGCTCTTACTAAGATGATTTTCAATATCAGTCAATAAGCTAAAGAGCTTAATCTCCTTAATTATTAAATGACCTTGATTTTGCATAGCCTCAAAATAGCTGAGGTCTTGCATTTCTCCTTTAACAGCAGATTTCTTTAGATTGGGAGAAAAGAAAATAGCTTTTCTCCCCTGTTTTACAGCTCCTTCTATCATCGTGTTGGCTGCCCCATAAGCTTCCTCTTCGGATTGAAAAATATGGCATATATAATTGTCTATTCTAATATAGTTATTTAGCTCATAACTCAGATCAAAACCAGTTTGAATTTGCTTCATTTGCCACCATCCCCTGAAATCTATCACTTGAATTACTGTGATAATTATAAACAATATTCGTCATATATGGTCATTATACCGTATAGTATAACATCATAACCCAGCGAAATATAACTTTTCGCAGGAGAATCAATATTGGCAAGTATATTTAGTTAATCCCAGACAGTTTAAGCCAATACTGACCTGGCCTTTGACTCTAGCCACTGCCATCTCCAGGGATAATAGATATTCCTTCCCCCTATCGCTGTTACCATTATCATTCTAGGCTGATCCCTTAATCTTGGATCATAATGCTTTTATAAGCTTTTTGCTTACCCGGCCCATAAAGGAACAGCACCGGATGATAAGTCCCCTTGGCCTGGCTTGAACTCTGATTTAAATTCAAGTATTCCAAGTATACATACTTTTTCAACTCTCTTAAACTCTTTCCGTACATCTCGGGTAGATGCTTTTTAACAAATTCTTTATCCCCTAATAAGGAGTTGATTTTTTGTTGGGCTTGTTCGGGTCTATAGCGGGGCAAGGAATCTGGCACCTTGTATACCCGGTTATTGAGCAAATAATCATATTTTAACCACTCATTAGCCAGATCATAGCAAGCTGGGTGTTTTTCTTCAATAAACCGGGCTAAACAGGCATAAAGAGCATCACGGGCCTGTGGACGGTCATACCATCCTTTAGGGCGCAGGTATAGGGAGTAGTCTTCCATGGCTTGGAAGGCATTGCCCTGGTAAATCTTATTTACTAAATAGCCTATGGAGTATGTAAAAATACCGGAGTTATAATACTGCTCCACCAGTTCTTCTATATCCTGCAATATGCATAAATCCTGATAATCCATAAAATCATTGGCCAGCACCTGGTATGGAGCCAGCTGTTGGAATTTGTACCCATATTGGTCTTTTTCCTGATAGATACGCGAACCCTTCAGCAATTTGAGAAAACCCAGTTGAATTACATCAGCTTGCAGCTCAAATACCTGGTTAAATGATTTTCCAAAACGTCCGTAATCCTCAAACGGAAGTCCGGCAATTAAATCAAGATGCAGATGAATATTGCCAGATGCTTTAATTTTTCTGATATTGGCAGCCAGGCCTTCCCAGTTATTATTCCGATTGACGGCTTGTAAAGCCAGAGGGCAAGTAGACTGTACCCCGATTTCAAAGTCAAAAACCCCGGCTGGGACTTGCTCTATGAAAGCCATAGCGTCTTCGGAGAATAAATCAGCGCAGATTTCGAAATGGAAAGAGGTATTTCTCTCTTCCCCTATTTCATCCAAAACAAATTGCATAATCTGTAATGCTCGCTTTTCATTGCTATTAAAAGTTCGGTCCACAAATTTGATTTTCTTTACCCCCTGCCTGATAAGAAAACTTAAATCCTCTTTAACCCGGTCCAGGGGGAGATATCGAACTCCTTTTAATGTAGAAGACATACAATAACTGCAATTAAAGGGACAGCCCCGGGAACTTTCGTAATATACCAGCTTGTTCTGGTAAAAAGACATATCACTCGTATAGGCCTTAGGCAAAAGTATTAGATCATGAATTAAGGGAGCGGCGTCATTTATAAGCAACTGTTCCTGAAAACGAAAGCTGATGCCCTTTACTTCAGTATACGAACTGCCCTCGTAAATATGAAGCAGCAGTTCCTTCAGGGTTATTTCTCCTTCTCCCCGAACTATGATATCTATGGCCGGATGGTCCGATAGAAATTGTTTGCTGTCAAAAGATACCTCCGGCCCCCCTAAAACAATTATGCAATTCGCATCCAGCTGCTTGTAATCATTGCACAATTCTACAATCTGGCGGATATTCCAGATATAAGATGAAAAACACAATACCCGGGGGCGGATACGATAGATTTCTGCCAATACCGAAGGCAGATTATCGTTAATAGTAAACTCCCGCTTTATAAGCTCCCAGCGATAGTCGCGGCAGGCTTCCTGTAAATACGCCAAAGCCAGTGAGGAATGAGTATACCTGGCGTTAAAGGTTGCTAATAGTACTTTCATTAATTCAGCCCCTCTATAAGATGAAAAGCCATGGCTTTTACCTTAACTTTAGCCGGGCTTTACTCCTCTCCCAGTATTTTTATTTCCGGTTTTAACTCTACTCCATGTTGCTCCCTGACCAGTTGCTGTATATGGCGTATTAAATCAATTACGTCTTGGGCCGAAGCCTGCCCTTTATTAATAATAAACCCCGCATGTTTAATAGATACTTGGGCTCCGCCGATGGAAAAACCCTTGAGACCCAGTCCTTCAATAAGAGGTCCTACATAAAAACCGGGCGGCCGCCTAAAAGTACTTCCAGCACTGGGGTATTCTAAAGGTTGCTTTTCCTGGCGTTGCTGGGCCAAATTCTGCATGGTAGAAAGGATTTGATCACGCTGGCCAGGTTTCAAATGCAGTCGGGCAGCCACTACTATATAGGCCCCGTCTTGAAAAATACTGCTACGATATCCAAATTGACTTTCTACCTTATTAAACATCTTGTAATTACCGGCCCCATCCAGGCCTATTACTTGGTGAACCACATCCTTCATCTCTCCCTGGTAGGCTCCAGCATTCATGGCCAAAGCTCCGCCTAGGCTGCCGGGTATTCCTTCAGCAAACTCCAGGCCGCTCAAGCTATGTTCGGCTGCCTCCCGAGCCAGTTTGGACAAACTTATCCCGGCTTCAGCATATATTTCTCCACCTGATATGGAAAACTGTTTAAGTGCATCCCCCAGTTTAATAACCATACCCCGAATTCCTTTATCCCTAACCAAGACATTGCTTCCTTGTCCCAATAATACATAGGGAAAAGGCTTCTCCCGGCAAAACTCCAGTATTTTGACAAGATCAGTGATACAAGCGGGCAAAACCAGGATATCGGCCGGTCCGCCTATCTTGAAGGAAGTATGCTGTTTCATATCAGCATTAAACTGTATCTGTTCCGGGGTTAGAAAATCATAAAGCTTGGCAAACATTTATTATCTCCTATTTATTTATATATCTTTATTCTATTTTACCTGCCTGGACTTTATTCCCAGTCCAGCATCCGGATTCCTGTTTTACTGGCCTCGGGCATAACAATCACTAAGGGATGGTCCCCATGTTTTTGGTAAGCTATTTCTAAGGCTTCTTCCGTGCTCTTAGCATAGTGCATAAACATCTTTTCCACCAGACTGGGTTTAAGACTGCTAATGAGTATTATATCGGCTTGGTTTATAGTACGGCAAATGGCATAAGCCTTGTGTCCACCCAGTTCAAAACAGCTATTGAAACGATTAATAATATCTTGGGGAACAGAAGCCTGCATAATCCACTCCTGAAAAGTCTCTTCTCCCATTCCCTCCCTACACTCAGCCAGCAGTATGATAGTACCCCCCGGTTTTACGGCCAGGGAGGCTGAGTCCAGGGCTTTTTGAGCCTGATACATGCTTATATCCTTGGGATAACCCCCACAGCTGGCAATAACTATATCTGCCTGCTGTTCAATCTCCACCACATTATGTTTTTCACAATATTTTACACAGGACAACCAGGCCTCATATATGTCGCCGGTGCTGGCATATAGAATCTCATCCCTGCCAGCGGTCACTACATTTATTATGTAATCCACTCCCACTCTACGGGCGGCTTCTACCATAATATCGCTTACCGGGTTGTTGCGGTAGTTGCCCAGGCAGGCTCTTTCATCCCCCATCATCTGATGGTTGGCTTCGATTAGTTTCCGTCCCGCTATGCCAGGCAGTATGGATTTTCGACCTCCGGAATAGCCTGCAAAATAGTGCAAATTAACCAAACCGGTGGTAATCAGCAAGTCCGCCTCGGCTGCTGTTTTATTGATAATCAGCTCCATGCCATTACTTAAATACCCCAATGATACCAGATTATTATCACAATCATGGTTTTCGATTCTATATCGCTTACATATCTCCTCCGAGAATATAGAGATATTTTCTTCCTGGGTATGAGGCCGATGTATTCCCAAAGCTACCAAAAGCGTGATATCCTGGGCCTGTATGCCAGCTTCCTCCAGTTCCATAAACAGCGGGTGTAGTATTAATTCATAAGGAGTAGGTCGGGTAATGTCATTAACCACGATAACCACTCGCCGGGCTTTTTTCGCCCGCACTATTTGGGCCAGGTTATGTGAACCTATGGGATGTTTAAAGGCCTCCTCCAATATCTGCCTGCTGCCCCGAGATGGACTCGGGAGTGGTGGCTGAACAATTTGTACTAGCTGCTCTTCCGGCAGTTCCAGGGCCAACTCTTGGTCTCCATAGGACATATTAATAATCATATCTATCCAACTCCTGTGCTTAATAAAACTTATGGCTGGTATTTATGCGAATTTATTATAGTTTATTGCTCCTGCTGCTTTAAATCAACCCTGGCCAAGGGAAGCTAAAATTTCCTATCTAACTACTAATATGCTTTATGTTATAATTAGCAATGGTTTTAATTGCAAACAAAAACCCATAAGGGGGAGAAAATATGAATATTTCAAACTTAAAACAGGATCTGATTACACTTTTGGGTAAGGAAAAGGTTTTAACAGAAGACCTGGACCTCTTATATTATTCCTATGATAGTTCATTTCTCACTAAACTGGAACCAGCCCGGCCTGATGCTGTAGTATTCCCCAAATGTACGGAAGATGTGCAGAAGGTGGTGAGCTATGCTTATCAGAACCGGATAAATATTATTCCCCGAGGAGCCGGTACCGGTGAAACAGGAGGATGTATAGCTGTACAGGGAGGGATAGTTTTAGATCTGTCCACCTGGAAAGAGATAATAGAAATCGATGCTAAAAATATGCAGGTAATCGTTAGTCCTGGAGTGATCCATGCTGAGCTAAACGATGAACTGGCCCGATTCAACCTGTTCTTTCCCCCCGATCCCGGCAGCAGTAAGATGTGCACAGTGGGAGGAATGGTGGCCAACAATGCCTCAGGTCTGCGGGCAGTAAAATATTGGGCTACTGAACCCTATATACTGGGTTTGGAAGTCGTTATGCCCAACGGTGAAGTTATAGTTACCGGCGGTATGAAGGCCCGCTGTATAAAAAATGTATCCGGAATTAATCTGACCAAGTTGATGGTGGGCTCGGAAGGCATTCTGGGAGTGGTGACCAAAATCAGGCTGAGATGTTTCCCCAAACCTAGAGCTCGAGGAATTGCCATGGCCGTTTTTGACCGCCTGGATGATGCCCCGGCCACTGTTATGGAGGTCTACCAGGCGGGAATTTTGCCTTCGGGAATTGAAATACTGGATAGTTCAGCTATTATGGCGGTAAATGATTTTAAGCCTGAAATTAAACTGCCTGATGCTGAAGCGATTCTGCTTTTTGAGGTTGACGGAAATCCTCCCAGTGTAGAATTCGAAGGCCAGGTGATTCAGGAAGTGGCTGGACGCAGGGCTCGCTCAGTAGAATGGGCAACCGAACCTCAGCGCATGGCCCAACTATGGGAGGGCCGGAGCGTTACTGCCGCTGCCTCAGCCAGAGTTCGTCCGGACGGCAGCCGAATTTTTGCTGGAGAAGACATTAGTGTTCCCATTTCCCGGGTGGCCGACACCTTGCGGGCCTTGCGTAAACTGGCAGACAAGCACAGCATCCAAATAGTCAACTATGGCCATATAGGAGACGGCAATGTGCATACGGCCCCGGTAATAAATCCGGAGATACCCGAAGAAGTGGAAAAAGTAATGAAGTTTGTGCATGAAGTACATTTGCTGGCTATTGAAATGAATGGATCAACTACCGGAGAACATGGTGTTGGCGCTGTTAGAAGGGGTTATGCAGAATTGGAACATGGTCCGGCGGTGGAATATATGCGTAAAATCAAAGAGGCTTTTGATCCTGCCGGAATAATGAATCCCGGTAAAGTCTTTTAGGTTAGTGAGGTAAACTTATGGATTTCAAAAATTTGCCGCCGGTTAAAGAGCAATTAATGAAGTGTGTCCGTTGTGGTAAGTGCCGCAGTGTATGTCCGGTTTTTGCTGAGGTAGGCATTGAGACCGTTGCGCCCAGGGGTCATGTTTTTATGGTACAAATGCTCAGGGATGGTCAGGTCCCGACCAGCCCGGAAGTATACGATAGATTAAGTCAGTGCCTGTTATGTGAGAACTGTTCTGTCAATTGTCCTTCTGGTATTGATATACATGAGTTAAATGCGGCTGCTCGTTCCTATATATACGAGCAAAACCCCAATGCAGGCAAGGAATTGTTGTTTGAAACCCTTTGGACCAAACCGGCTATGTTGCGTTCTTCGGCCCGGCTTATGAGTGCTGCTCAAAAAATGGGACTTCAGACTTTGGCTCGTAAAACCGGCTTAACCAAAATTTTGCCTGGGGACCTTAAGGAAGCCGAACAAATGATGGATAATATACCGTCCAGGCCCGCCCGCAGCCTTTTGCAGGAACTAAACCCGGCCCAAGGGAAAAAGAAATACACGGTGGGCTATTTTCTAGGCTGTGGTACCGACCTGTTTAATCCCCAGGTGGCCCAAGCAACTGTTGAGGTATTAACCCGCAACGGCTGTGAGGTAATAATTCCCCGGGAAATGAAATGCTGCGGACTACCCCACATTGCCAACGGCAAAATGGAAACCGCTCAGAAATTGGGAGTTCACAATATAAAACTCTTTAATTCCTATAACTTTGATTATATTGTTACTGATTGTGCTTCCTGCTCCTCAGCCTTATCCCGCAAGAACATGGAGTTTCTCTTTTCTGGCCTAAAAATAGAGGATGAGGCAATGGCTTTGGCGGATAAGGTTATAGATCTCACCGTATTCCTGGTTGAGGTGCTGGATATTAGATTGCCTGAGAATGAACAGGCTTCCAAAGTACGGGTTACTTATCATGACCCCTGTCACCTGGCCAATGCCCAGTTGATTAAGGAGCAACCTCGGGAGTTGCTGAGAAGAATACCGGGGGTGGAGTTAATAGAAATGAAAGGAGCCAACACTTGCTGCGGCGGTTCCGGTACTTACAGTACCACTCATTATGAAATGTCCATGAAAATTTTGGATAAGAAGATGGATAATGCTATGGCTACGACAGCTCAGGTGCTGGCTACCTGCTGTCCTAGCTGCATGATGCAATTGAATTACGGCTGCCGAAGGCATAATTGGCAGGTAGAAGTACTGCATCCTGTTGAGTTGCTAAGTCGTTATTATAAAAGTCTTTAAACTAAATCGGGGTGTCGACTTCTTCGACACCCTTATTGCTCCCCCATATTTTTCTCCCTGCCTTACTTCCATGCCTATACCTGATTCCTCATTGCCTTAACGAGTTGTTCCGGGTGGTACGCCTTTTCATGATGCTTAGTACAATAGGCCTGAGAATGGTTTTTAATACTTCCTGGCTTTTTTGCCTCTTCCCTATCCAATAGAGTAGTAAGATAAATAAGGCCCATTTATATATACCTGCTATCCCAGATGCAATTGACATTAACCCAGATACCCGAGCCTCAACTGAACTGGCGGCCACCAGTTTAATAGAAGCGATTTCCTGGTTTTCTAGATATATAGTAGCTAGACCAAGCACATCGCCTTGGTTAACCGGAGCTCTAACCTCCGCGACCGGAAGAAATTCACAGCTTAATTCAGATTCTTCACCGTCCATGGCAGCGATTAATAGCTGCTGTTCTGGTTCTAACGACAACTTATTCTCTATTCCACCCTTAACTTTTACCAAGAGGGTCTCTTTACTGGGCTCCAATTCCACCAAGTGATAGTTGGAAAAACCGTAGTCCAGCATATTCATTAAGTCCTGATAAACAGACGGAGAATTAAGGCTGACGGCAATCAAGAGCATCCCGTTTTTCTGGGCGGCCCCTACTACACAATTGCCCGCTTGATGGGTAAATCCGGTTTTTATTCCCACAGCTCTGTCATAACGGTATAACAGGCGATTTTGATTCCATATACTGCGGTCCTCTTCCTTAGGCGGTCCTGGTATGACTATGTTGGAGGTACTGACAATTTCTCTAAAAGTAGGATCCTGCATAGCAACCCGACTCAAGCAGGCCAGATCGTAAGCAGTGGTATAATGATCACTTTCATGTAATCCATGAGGATTGCAAAAGTGGGTATCCTCCAGACCTAATTCAGCTGCCCGCTGGTTCATAAGCTCAACAAAATCCTCTTCCTGACCTGAGACACTCTCAGCCAGAGCCACTGAGGCATCATTGGCGGAAGGCAGCATGCAGGCATAAAGTAGCTGGCGGCGAGTCATTTTTTCTCCCGCTTGCAAATAGAGCCCACTCTCCCTAGTGCTGGCAGCATAGGGGCTTATTTCCACCACCTGATCCAGATCACCGTTTTCTGTCACCAACAAGGCGGTCATTATCTTGGTTACACTGGCGGGAGGCATATTCTGGTTAATATTTTTGGCATACAAGATGCGACCAGAATGGAAGTCCATCAATATTACAGCCTGGCCCTGTACCTGCGGTTGGTTGGAAACTGCAAGAGCATGGTTTTGTATGGGCAGAAGAAAGGATGCACTAAAAAGCACAATTAGCAGTATATGAGTCAGGTATTTTTTGGGTACTAATGGCATCTATTCAACCCCTATTAGCAAAAAAATGTGTTCCTTTTTATTTGTTGTGAAATCTTGAACTGCAAGCCTAACCTAAATAATTTTACAATAATGCCATTAAATCGGCAATAGATATTAAGGGCTCTTGCAAACGAAAATGAATTATCCGCAGAAAAATTAGTGGTCATTGCGGGCGACCACAGGTGGCCCCTACAGACTCGCACCGTTAAATATAGATTTCAGGCGGGCATATGTAGGGCGGTCTTTGACCGCCCGTCGGGCATAGCCCCAAATTTTCATACTCGCTTGTGTTCCCTAATCATGGGAGTAAATTGAAATCCCCGGTTTTAGGCCTGAGTAATGCTCCCTAGTAGAGTTTGAAAGTTGAGCATATAAGCTGTAGCTTGATATAATAGTTGGTGAACTAGACAAATAGATGATGGGAGATCAGGTATATGCAAAATCGCCGGACCAAGTTGGTATTCAGACAGCTCAGAAACGCCAGCTTGAACTACAATTTAATAGAAAACAATGATCGTATTGCAGTTGGCATATCCGGAGGCAAAGACAGTCTGCTAATGCTCTATCTCTTGCAGTTGTTGAAAAAATACACTCCCCTGGACTTCACTATGCACCCTATCCTGTTGGACCTGGGTTGGAAAATTGACACTGCAGCGATCCGGGATTACTGCCAGGCCCACGGAACCCAACTTCATATCGAGCGGACCAATATTGGCCAGGTAGTGTTCGATTACCGTAAGGAAAAAAACCCCTGTTCCCTTTGCTCCCATCTGCGCCGGGGAGCCTTAAACAGAACCGCAAAAAGCTTGGGCTGCAACAAGCTGGCCCTGGGACATCATGCCGATGATGTAGTAAATACCCTATTTATATCTCTACTGTTTGAAGGGCATTACAATGTTTTCAAACCCAGTACCTATTTAGATCGTATTGATTTAACTGTAATCAGACCCATGATTTATATAAGCGAGCGTGATATTACCCTTCTGGGGCAATTAATAAACATACCTATAATTGATAAATCCTGCCCGGCTGATGGCAATACCAAAAGAGATCAAGTCGCGTCTCTACTGGAGGAAATCGATCAGAAGTTTCCTGGAGCTCGGCGCAAACTGCTGGGTTCCATAGAAAACGTCAATCCGGAATGTTTTTGGTCCAAAGCTCCCCAGCCTTGATTATTTATCGAACATGTGTTTTTATCTGCTTAATTGTGGTATAATTTTATCCAAATTATAGTGGAGGTAAAAAATATGCCCCCAAAAACCACTCTTACAGATCGACAAAAACAGATTTTAAACTATATAAAAGAGAAAATTCGTATATCGGGATATCCTCCTTCGGTTCGGGAAATAGGCCAAGCGGTAGGACTTCGTTCTAGTTCCACTGTGCATAATCACCTGGTTCAGCTAGAAGAAAAGGGGTATTTAAAGAAAGATCCTACCAAACCCCGGGCCATTATCCCAGTTGATGGAGAGGGTGAGCTGCAGACCAGCGAGACTATCTTTCTGCCCCTAGTGGGAAATGTGGCGGCCGGCGCACCTATACTGGCCGAACAGAACATTGAGGAATATCTTCCATTGCCAGCTGAATTGATTGGTAGCGGTAGCCATTTCATATTGCGGGTAAACGGTGACAGTATGATCGAGGCCGGTATAATGGATGGTGATTATTTAATAGTCAGACAGCAGCATCAGGCTAATAACGGGGAAATCGTAGTAGCCATAATAGAAGATGAGGCCACGGTAAAACGCTTCTATCAAAGAGCTACGGGTATTGAGTTAAGACCAGAAAACCCTGCTATGACTTCTATCTTTGTTAGTGAGGCTCGGATTGCCGGTAAAGCCGCCGGACTACTAAGGAGGTTCTAATTATAAGGGGTCTGGATTTAAGCATCCAGACCCCTGTTTTCCTGATTTAAGTTCCACGCCTCCTATGCCACGCCATTCCACCCTTAGAGTAAACTGGTCCATGGCTTGTGCTTGAAGGCTTAAGAATTCATTGCTATGAACTTTTTCTTGAATTAAAACTTCTCCAAGTACTCACTGATCTCCCAATCATAAACCCGGGCACTATAGTTTTCCCATTCCTTGATTTTGGCCCGACTGAACAGAGTATATATATGATCTCCCAAAGCCTCTTGAATGGTTTTATCCTTAGCCAGCTCGTTGATAGCTTCGTATAAGTTCTCGGGCAATGAATCTATATGGCTTTGCTTTCTTTCCGCCAATTCCATTTCGTAGATATTCTGTTCCACCGGCCCTGGTGGTAATAATTGATTTTTTATCCCTTCCAAACCAGCCTTAAGTATCACTGCCATACCTAAATAAGGGTTACAGGTAGGATCAGGACTTCTCAACTCTATCCGAGTACCTATACCGCGACGAGCAGGTATTCTAATTAACGGACTCCTATTCCGGTAGGACCAAGCAATATGAACCGGTGCCTCATAACCAGGTACCAGGCGTTTATATGAATTAACCGTAGGGCTGGTTATGGCACATATGGCTTTGGCGTGTTTAATAACTCCGGCAATAAAATGCCGGCAGACATCGCTCAATCCATCTTCCCGGGTGGAATCATAGAAAGCGTTTTCTCCATCCTTGAACAGGGAAATGTGCAGGTGCATGCCACTGCCATTAATGCCAAAAATAGGCTTGGGCATAAAGGTAGCATGAAGTCCATGCTTTTGGGCTACAGTTCGTACCACTATGCGGAAAGTAACAATGCTATCAGCAGTGGTTATGGCATCCTGGTATTTAAAATCTATTTCATGCTGACCCGGAGCTACTTCATGATGCGCTGCTTCGATCTCATATCCCATACTGGATAGGGTTTCCACCATGTCCCGGCGGGCGTCTTCACCCATATCTACCGGCGGCAGGTCAAAGTAGCTGGCCTTATCATTGGTTTTCAAGGTAGGCTGTCCACTTTCATCCAGTTGGAACATGAAGAATTCAGGTTCGGGTCCCACCATCATGGAATAGCCTAATTCAGAGGCTTCAGCCAGTGCCTTTTGCAAAGCATAACGGGGAGAACCGATAAAAGGCTGTTCATTGGAATCATAAATATTGCAGATTAACCTGGCCGTCCTGCCATCGGAACTTGGACTTTTCCAGGGCAAGACCAGAAATGTATTTAGGTCTGGCTTCAAATACATATCTGACTCCTCAATACGAACAAAACCTTCAATGGAAGACCCATCAAACATTAAATCACCGTCCAAGGCCTTATCCAACTGTTCACTGGTAATAGATACGCTTTTCATTACTCCAAGAATATCGGTAAATTGGAGCCTGATGAATTTCACGTTGTTTTCTCTTACAATTCGGTATATAGTTTCTCTATCCATAAACAAACCTCCAGTTTTTCAACTAACCCAGATTAACATAATAATACAATCATAGCAATTAAGATTGTTTTCTAAATGATTATGATAAGGAAAGAAATTAGCATAATCAAGGCTAGAATAAGGTTGAAAATCATGCCCGAAAATAGTCCCAGTACAGTTCCGAAGCCAGTCTTAATGGCTGCCCCAACATCCTGTAATTCGATGTATTCTCCGATAAAGGCTCCCAACCAAGGACCCAGCAGTATTCCCAGGGGAGGAAAAAATATAACCCCTAAGAAGGTACCTAAAAAGGCACCCCAAATTCCCTTTTTACTCGATCCCGTATATTTGGCACCCAAAGAGGTAGATAGGTAGTCTATGATAACCGACAGCACAGTTATGGCCCCAATAATAACCAGATATTTGGGAGTAATTTGCTGAAACCCTTCGTACCAACCATAAGCGGCAATGGAAATAAATATCAATGGTATTCCGGGTACCAGTGGAACCATGGTGCCGACTATACCCACCAAAATCAATGAAAATACCACTATCAGCATAATAACATTCGATGCCATGTTCCCCGCCTCCTTGTCTAGAATCTCTGTTCGTTGATCATATTTAAAATCTGTACCGCCGCATATCTTATATGTTCATAGCTCAGCCCTCCCTGCAAGTAGGCACAGTAGGGACTGCGCCTGGGAGCATCACAGGAAAGTTCGATGGATGATCCCTGCACAAAAGTACCGGCAGCCATAACAATACCGTCTTTATACCCTGGCAATTGGCCATATTCCAGGCGGACATCACAATCCACTGGGGATGAATTCTGTACCACCTGGCAAAATTCAAGGACCTGCAGGGAATCGTCAAAAATAACGGCTTGTACAATGTCACCGCGGGTTTCATCCCAACGGGGAGATACCTTATATCCTTGCTGTTCAAGTAGATAAGCCAAAAGGATGGCTCCCTTCAAAGCCTGTAATACAGTGTGGGGAGCAATAAACAGTCCCTGGTAAAACCAGCGTTTATCTACCAGACCAGCCCCTAGTTCTTTACCCAAACCTGGAGCAGTAATCTGCCAGGATACCTGCTCTACCAAGTCACTGCGGCCGCATATATAGCCTCCAGTTGGAGCCATTCCTCCCCCCGGGTTCTTGATCAAAGACCCGGCTATAAGATCAGCCCCCTTGTCCAAGGGTTCCAAATCCTGCACAAATTCACCATAGCAGTTGTCAACAAAAACAATAATATCTGGATTAATGCTCTTAACCAGATTCACTAATTCTTCAATATCCTGAACCGTCAATGCCGGCTGCAGGCTGTAACCCCGAGATCTTTGCAGCATAACCATCCTGCTTTGAGCTGACAGGCAGTGCTGGATAGCCTGTAAGTTGGGCTTGCCTTCCTCATCCAGTGGTATTTCCTGGTATTTTATATTCCGGCTGGTCAGGGAGCCGGGCAAATCTTTAATAATTCCGGCCAAGGTATCATATGGAGGTCCATTCAGTGCAATCAACTCATCTCCCGGCCTTAAGATACCGAACAAACAGGCTGAAATAGCATGGGTGCCTGAAACTATCTGGGGTCTAAGCAGGGCACTGGGCGCTGAGAATACTTGGGCGTAGATATTTTCCAGCACCTCTCGTCCTAAATCATTATATCCATAGCCGGAAGAAGAAGTATGAAAATGATAATCTCTCACCTGGTTTTCCTGAAATGCTTGTAAAACCTTAACCTGATTGAGATAGGCTGTTTCTTCCAATTGGGCGAACTTCTCAGCTAACACTTTTTCTGCAACTCGTATAGTCTTTATTGGGTCCAAGATTATTTCACTCTTTCAAAATATTTTTCGGCATAGCAGACGGATTATTCCACCTGGTAAGCAAAGCTTGATACCTGGCTATTCTCTTTGCCCAAACCAATCGCGATGGTTTTGATGATCAGGGATTCATTAATAATTATAGCTTTGGTCAGCTCTGGTTGAAAATAGCTGGTACTAGGATTATATAATATACTCCGCTCATCTGGAACACTCCCGTCTATAGTATAGTATATCTTTACCTTATCCGGTTGGGAATGAAGCAAAAAAACCTCAGTACCCGCTTCTACTTGGCCTGCCGAAGGATCAGCATGAACTTCATCCCAACAACCCGGTGCTTCTTTTACTACCTCCAGGGTTACCACATCTTTCACACAGGCGGGAGCAATGGTGTTCTTCAATCCCTTCTGCCCCAAGAGCAGGCATAGTGGGCCAGGACGAGTCTGGCTCAAATCATCGATGCCTTCTCCATATTCCCAGGCTAATATGGCGGTAACTTCCTTAGCCCCTTCCTCACTACCCTCAAGCAAAGCTGGATAATAATAACGTTTTTCAAATAGTTGTTCCCGGGTAAGGGTAGTATTATATCCATCAGCAGCCCATACCTTAATAGCTTTAGCTTCAGGCTTAATTCCAGCCTCCTCCAACAAAGCAGATACTGTGATACCTTTGCCAACAATAATCCTGGGGCTGGGCCAGTCATTGAGCATGGAATAAGCTTCACTCCTCTGAGCTTCCTTTTTATTCTTTAGCTCCTCCAGGGAGAATATCTTTTCCACTTCTACTCCATTTCCCATAATAGTCAAATGGCCCGGGGTAAACTCCGGTTGTACCCCCTTTAAATGCTTCTCCTGGCTGCAACCGCAAAAAACCATAAGGCCCCCCAGCAAAAGCAGCGTCACCAATATTTCTATCTTTCTAAGCCTGTCCTTGATGGAATCCATAGTCTTCTTACCTCCCCAAGTTGGCATTGACTATTACTGTTGCCGCTTCCGCTCTGGTAGCATAACCCTGGGGATTAATGGTGTTGTCTGGATATCCTTTCATAATTCCCTGACCGCTACACAGGGATATGGCTTCAACTGCCCAACTTGATATACTGTCATTGTCGGCAAAGCTAGTGGTTGCACTAACCGTTTCCAATTGGGCTGCTCTGGTAATCATCACCGCCATTTGCTCCCTGGTAATGAAATGGTCTGGGCCAAATTCCCTATCACTATATCCTGCTACTATTTTATGGTGATTGGCTGCTGCTATGTAGTCCCGGGCCCAGTGTCCGGAAGTATCACTAAAAACCTGTCCCTTCCCTATTTCCAAGCCCAGAGTCTTCACCAGGATGGTAGCAAATTCGGCCCGGGTAATGGTGTTATTGGGTTTAAAACTATTGTCCGGATAACCTCCGATAGCGCCAGCCTTGACCAGTTCCCGAATCTTGTTTTCAGCCCAATGCTGGTTTATGTCATTTAAAACAATATCTCCCTCGTAACCTGCAGGTAAAACCGTGTAATGGAAGCTTACCACCTCACTGTCTGTCTTACCCGGTCCTATGGTAATGGCTGTGATTACCGTATCTTCATAAAGGGGACCAATGGGATGATTGTATACTCCTAGAACATCGGCCCGAGTTGACCACCAACGCCGGGCAATCCAATTATACATGGAACTGTTGATAGTGGGAATACTTCCGTCAGTGGTATAATAGATTTTATCATCATCCATATGAGCATTACTTAGTGCCACCATAGTTCCAGCCTCTACTGCTCCAGGCTCGGGATTGGCATCGGGCTTATCCCACTGCTCCGGTTCTTCTGTAAGTACTTCAATCTTATATAAATACTTTACAAACAGATTGCCGGTTTGTTCGCTAACCGCTCTTTGACCCATCATCAGCAAGAGTGAATTGAGGTCGTTCATATATTTGGGATTATTACTTCCCTCCACACTTTTGAGAGCTATAATAGCTTCCACCGGTTCTGCCTCGTCGGGAGAACCTACAATATTCCCCCCTCCATCACTAACGTTATTATCCATGAAATGGGGAAAACAATAGCGTTGATCTTCGAATAGTTCTTTGACCGTAAGGGTCATGGAATATCCATCATTGGAGTAAAAACGAATCAGCTTGGCTTCTTCTTTCATTCCCACTGAATCCAGCAAGGAACGAAGATTCAACCCTTCTCCTACATACCATTTTTTGGTAGGCCAGGTGTTAATGGCACTGTAGACCTGTTGAGTCTGTTCCTTCTCCTGTAGTTGTTCCAGTGTAAATAAGGCGGGCTGGCTTATCCCATCTCCTAATATCTCTAAAGATTCCGAGGGCTCGGCCCCAGCCATCCCAGGCATGAGGATATTGAGGGAATTGGCCAGGAACAACAAGCCCATAACTAATATCATGGATTTCCGCCAGCATTTATTTTTCAGGGTTGGCATTAGTAATTCTCTCCTTTCCCACACAACAATTATTCAAATACTTATAATGCACCAATAATTCAGTTTTCTCCATATCACTGTAATAAGCTTAAGTCCTGAATAACTTTTACTTTATTCGTCCGAAAGAATAAAAACTTTGCCTGTAGCCGGATCTTTATAAGCTGTACCCAGCTTTTCATAAAGATCTCCTTGATCCTTACTCTCTACCAAATCATCTCTTATATCAGTATTCTGGGATATCTCCTGACCCTTTGATAAGTTTATATTATCGTTTACCTTACTTAGGTCCACATCCCAGCGAATTACCAGAGCCAGCATCAATCCACAGGCAAACACCAACATTGCATCCACTATATTTATGGCCCCTTCCAGGGGATTGGCTTCGTCATCGCTTCCAAATCTTCTTCTATTTCGCAATCCTCTGTTCACAGGGCAACACCTCCAATAAGCTTTCCAGCAAGGCCTCCAAGGAACTCAAATATTCGTCATACCATCTCTTGCGCAGTCTGGAAATGGCATAGGCCACTCCAGCGGTAGCCAAACCGGTAACCGTTGCATCAAAGGCTGTAAGCAGGGCATCGGCCAAGGTTTTGGTATCCCCCTGCCCCATGGCAATCAGACCCGGCCCCAGGGGAATTAAAGTAGCCATCAATCCCAGCATGGGACCTAGCCTAGCCACTAAATCAGTGCGATTGGTTATTTTAAGATAATATAATTCCTCGTTGGCCAAGAGCTTGCGTGCCAATGCCTGATGGGACAGAGCAGTCAAATCTCGGTGTTTGATCAATTGACCTAAAACTGCTTTTTGGCGTCTGAACAATGGGCTTTGCTCAATTTTCGCTTCAATATCTTCCGCCTTCTGGCCCTTAAAACTGTCCAACAAGGCAGGAATGTTAACCTTAGCCCTTCGCCTCTGGCTAAAGTACTCAACTACCAAACTGCCGGTTTCAAATACTACAAAAGCAACAAAAAATAATAATACCGCTATGGTAGGTGCCAATAAGCCGGACGAAATGTCATGCATGGCGTTTTCCAGAGCTGCTAAAACAGAAAGACTCACCTTATTGCCTCCTTCTTGTATTGCCAATACTCTTTTAATGCACCTGTAAAGAATAGAATTATAAATATAGGTAAGGTATGGCTCTGTAAACTTCTCTGCTCCAGAGCCAGGGGCAGATAGTCGCCTGAAAATTCCGCTGCCTGGTTGTCTGCTCTTTGATCAGCAGAATCCTGATCACCATCAGCCACTACCTTTTTTACAAGATAGCGAAAGCGATCCGAACCTACTTCCCCTTTAGAGGTTGGTAGTGGTTGTTCCTGACTTAAATCCGGACTCGGTTTTTCCTGGGCGGGAACCTCCTCTGGAGCTACCCTTGGTGAATTATCCACTTCCTCTTCGGGGGGAGGATTATCCTCCGAGACCTGGGTAATCTGGACCTGGGCTTTTTCCCCTTGGCTGCTGACCGAACAGCTAACCTCCAGACCCCCGGCTTGAGTTTTGGCCGTGATGGTGGCTGTACCCGGACCTACCATGGTAACCAGACCGTGCTTGTCAACAGTAGCCACCCGAGTATCGCTGGATGTCCAGATTATGCTTTTATCTATAGCATTATCGGGACCTACGTTGGCATACAATTCGAAACTGCCCCCCACTTTAAGATCGATGTGCTCCCGGTCCAGGGAGATGGCAGTAGGCACTCCTGGAGGTAAATCTTGTCCAGGTGAATCCTGGACTCCCACCTTATAGGAAAAGGTCATCACCTCACTATCTTCTTTGCCTGGACCAATAACAATGGCTTTGATAATTATGTCCTGATTAATTGGGATTGGTTTATTAATACTGTCCAAATTATCCGGTCTTTGACTCCACCAGCGTTTTGCACTCCAATTAAATATGGGGCTTTCTATAGTTGGAGTACTGCCATCGGTGGTGTAGTAAACTTTATCAGTGTCATTACCCTTGCTACTCAATTCCAGCAGGCTGCCGATAGCCACCTCGGTACTATTAATACTAGCCCGGGGTTTATCCCACTTTTCCGGTTCAGCCATCAGCACCTCAATCCTGTTCACATGTTTCAAAAATAAGGTATTGGTTTGCTCAGTTACCGCCCGTTGGCCAAAAATCAGCAACAAGGCATTCATATCATTCATTTCCTGCGGATCTGTACTGCTCTCCGCACTCTCCCAGGCCAAAATAGCATCCACCTCTTGCTTATCGGTAGAAGACCCGGCAATACTGCCATCGGTAGTGCTATTGTCCATTAAATGAGGAAAATGGTAACGTTTATCATTGAGCAATTCCTTAACAGTTAAGCTTACTTCATAGCCATCATAAGAATAAAACTTAATCAGTTTGGCCTCTTCCTGAATTCCAGCTAAATCAAGTACTTGTTTTAATCTAACCCCCTGGCCTATATAAAATCTCTTACTAGGCCAGGTGTTGATAGTACTGTAAACTCGCTGGTATGCTTCTATATCCTGTAGCTGATCCAAAGTAAAAGTCATAGGACTGGCTACCCCATCACCAATAATTTCCAAAGTATACGGGGTATCAGCCCGGCTGGAAGCTGCGATAATCAAATTAAATACTGTAAGGCTCAGTAGCCAGACTAGTATCAATATCCATCTTTTACCCCGACCATTATTGCCTCTAGCTATTATCACTGATACTCTCACCTCATCCCCCTGCTTCTTCTTTGTTGCTGGTTTTGAAAATAATCTTCACCCCTTGATATTTTTAAGCAAGATGGCAATTATTCCGTCAGCTTTAAGGTATTTACGATAACAGTTACCGCTTCAGCTCGACTGGCCTTACCTTGAGGCTTAATACTGTTGTCGGGGTATCCATTAATTATTCCATGCCCTACCAAAGCAGCCAGAGCTTCTTTAGCCCAAATGGATATCTGGTATTTATCGGTAAACTGCATCTCATCGGTCAGCCCCGAGATTTGACTTGCATTATAGATCATTACCGCCATCTGTTCCCGAGTGAGCAGGTCATCGGGACCAAAGCTGTTTTCATTATAACCACTGACTACGCCGTTGCCTACGGCAGTGGCAATGTATTCTCTCGCCCAGTGATCTGCGGTATCCATGAAGGCTTGCCCCTCCTGACTATCCATGGGGAAGACCTTCACCAGGATAGTGACGAATTCAGCTCGGCTGATGGCCTTATCGGGTTTAAAGCTGCCATCCGGATAACCCCCAATGACCTTGGTGCCCAGCAAGTGCTGAATATTTTCCTGAGCCCAGTGACCTATAATATCACTCAGGCTGGCTCCCGGGGTATTGTCACGGGCCATAATCGTAAATTTGGCAACATGGTCTATCTGCACCGTAATGGTAGAGCCGCTTACTATTCCGCCCAGATTTATCCATTGATCTAAAGCCTCATCAAAATAATAAATGCAGGGAGTATCACCCTCATTAAGCTCTGCCGGATCAAAACTCAAGTTCAAGCTTACCTTATCAGCAAACCTATAGCTGTTTTTTCCATCCACCTTTAATTCAAAAACACTGCTCAGCAATCTAACTCCCTTGGGCACCGCAAGAGGCAAATCCACCTTGCTTATAGTGACTACCACCTCACCGCTCTGGGCCAAGGCATTAGCTGGGATTTCCAACTTGGCTTCACGGCCCAGACTTATGGTGCTATCCCGACTGGATATTATTTTTCCAGCCGTATTGTTAGGGGCTTGCTTTACCTTATAGTTAAAGGTAACTACCTTGCTGTCTTTCTTTCCAGGGCCAATGGTTAAGGCTTTGATGGTGGTATCCTTATTAATCTCTATAGGATGGTTAATGCTGTCCAGTTCATCATCCCGGGAACCCCACCAGCGACTGGCTATCCAGTTATACATGGGACTGTCCAGGGTGGGAGTGCTGCCATCAGTTGTATAATAGATCTTATCGTCATCCATGTTCTTATTGCTTAATCTTACCATGGTGCCTGCTTCCACCTCGCCACTGCCTGGATCAGCCTCAGGACTGTCCCAGGTAGATGGAGAAGTACTTAAGACTTGAATTTCACTTACCCGTTTTACAAATAAATTTCCAACTTGTTCGGTAACCGCCCGCTGACCCATCATAAATAAAGGGGAATTTAAGTCATTCATATATGAAGAATTGTCGGTACCCTCAGCACTTATCAAAGCAATCATAGGCTCAACCGGCCGCTTTCCCGCCGGAGAACCAGGAATATGACCATCAGCATCACCGCCTCCCTCCTTGAACCCGGGGAAGCAATAACGGTTATCATGCAATAGTTCGTCAAGAGTTAGAGTGGTAGTGTACCCATCTTCTGAGGTAATCTTTATTAGACGGGCGCTGGATTTTATTCCAGCCAGATCCAGCAAAGTGCTAATTTTCACGCCCTGTCCCACACACCATTTTTTAGTGGGCCAGGTATTGATCACACTATAAACCTCCTGGTACTGATTCATTTTTTCCAGCTGACTTAGGGTAAATGTTTTGGTACCACTAACTCCATCCCCGCTTATAGTCAGAATGATATCCTCCACCGGAGGGAGGGGGCCGCCCCCACTGCTGGTTTTAACCTTAAAACTAGTGCTGATAGGAGCCAACAAACTATCCGAGTCCAATACCATGGTATAAGTGCCGGTGCGGGCAGTGGAACTCAGGTTAAAACTGCTATTGAAGATTCCATCTAATACTGTTAATGGACTGGGACCGTAAATAACTACGCCTTCAGGATCCACTATTTTTAGACTAAGGTTTAATAGGCCCAGGGCTGTTCCCTGTATGTATAGCTGCTGTCCCCGGATAAACTCCTGATCAATAGCCGGAGTCTGGAGTACTACTTGGGCGGTTATGGTCTGGCTAATACTGGCCTGGGCATATCCAGGAGCCAAAACTCTAATCTCATAAACTCCAGCCCTGGTGAATACCTGGGCATCGATCTTGATAATTCCTGCTTCCACCGTATATTTTCCGCTGATCGATTGCTCATTGACCAGAATATCGCTAATGGAAATCCGCCAATCCGGATCATCAACAAAGCTAATGTCTATACTCTGCCCTACTTCACCTTCACTGCTGTCGGCAGTTAATCCCGGCGGTTGTGGCACCTGATAATCAAAGGCCACTATATCGCTGTCCAGCTTGCCAAATCCAATGGCTACCGCTTTAATAGTCATATTGTTCTTGATTTCTATGGCATGGTTGATAACTGCCAGTTCATCTGGCCGTGAAGTCCACCAGCGTTTTTTAATCCAATTATATATATTACTTTGATAGCCAGGATCACTGCCATCAATGGTGTAATAAATATTATCCCCATCCATATCTAAAGTGCTCAATTCGACCTGGGTTCCAACGGCTACCGCTCCCCCGGTGGGGGTAAAGCTTGGATTCTCCCATTTATCCGGTTGGACTGTAGACACTTCAATAGCATTAACATATTTTGCAAAGACCTGGTTGGTCTGCTCACTTACCCAACGTTGTCCCATAACCAGTAAAGGGGCCTCAATATCAGTCATATGTGCAAAATCAGTGCTTTCAGCGCTTTGTAGGGCTAGAATGGTTGGTACCGGCAAGGCCTCAGCACTTGATCCATTTATATAGCCAAAATGCTCATGGTTTTCCTTTAATCCTGGATAAAAGCAGCGAGTATCTGTAAGCAGTTCTTTAAGCGTGAAGGTCATAATGTATCCATCTCGGCTCTTCACCTTGATAATCCTGGCTTCATCAGTAATTCCTGCTTGTTCCAACAGATCAGCAAGTCTGACTCCACTGGCTACATACATTTTTTTACTGGGCCAGGTGTTGATTGTACTGTATTGGGCTTGAACTTGTTCCATGGCTAACAAATCAGCTTCACTAAAGATACTTGGATTGCTTACCCCATCCCCGCTTACGCTAATGGATATTTCTCCCAGGCTTTTATCTATGGTGTATGTCTCAATCAGTTCCCCACTTGCCTTGATTGAAGTCATGGACATACTATCGCCGTCGATGTCTATCAGCTGGTAATTACTGCCCGCTTCTTTTCTAGCAATGTAAGGGAAATCCTCGCCAGGGGCATAAACTTTGGTTCCCGCATTACCCATCACATATACAATTCCGTAGCTATCCGAATCGACCTGTATCTGTCCTTGGTATATGGGATAGGTTCTCATATACTGGTGCTGATGGCCCACAAACACCATATCTACCCCGTTTGCTTCCAGAATCGGAACCCAGTTTTCACATATGGATTCATCAACCGTCTTATTGTCCTCAAGGGCGGGATAGGCAGGATGATGGAACATGGCAAACTTCCAGGTCTTGGTGCTGCTCTGCAGGTCTGCCTGCAGCCACTGTTTGGCTGCTTCATTGGTGTTGTTGCCACTGTTTAAAACTACAAAATGAGCATTTCCATAGTCAAAAGAATAGAATTCCTGTTTTAGTCCCTCAGGACCATTGGCCGGCAATGCGAAAAAGTTCAGGTACATAAGGCCGTCATGATTGCCCAAAGTGGGCATGAAAGGAATTTGAGAAAAATAAGGGGAAGCTGCATCCAGGAACTGTCCCCATTCATTTTCATCAGTGCTATTGTTGGATAAATCCCCTCCGACAAGAGAAAATTTGATTTGAGGATGGCTCTTGTTAATAGAATCTAGCAAATTTTCCCAATCAGCGTATCCTTCCTGTATATCTCCCAAATACATGAAAGTGAATTCGTTGGTATCCGCAGCCGTTCTAAAAGACAAGGTATCGCTCCAGGCCCCATCACTGCCCACCCGATAAACATAGTGAGTATCTGGAGTTAAACCGGAAATATTGGCTTGATAACGATAATTATTACTATCGAATGCCCTTCCCTGCACTTCTACTACCGAGGCAGCAGCAAAACCGCCACTGAAAGCTGCAGCCGGCATATATTGCAGTTGTGCGGCTATGTTATCAGACATCAGCCAGGTAATAGTCTGAGTACTGCTAGGATCATCGGTCCAACTCAGTATGATTTGCTCAGGTCCCAGCTGGGAAGCCAGAGCAGGGCCGGAATAATTCCCCCAAGGTATAAGCCCGGCCCCTAAGCAAAAACACAAAATGCTAATCAGGGCAATATATTTTATCCTTTCCGATTTCCATCCCCTTGTCATTAGAATAGCCTCCTTTTCCTTCGTATTACATTGGCTAGGCAACAATAAATGCAATAGTACCAATGAGCAGCAATAGCCACAGCGACATAGCTGTCACCTGTGGCCCGCTGTCCAGGGATATAAGCAATCGATTTAACCTGCAAACTGGGTTTACCTTTGAATATTATTTTTTCCTGCCAATAAGCTGGATGGAGATAATCGGAAGGGATGGGAGAAGATTTCCCATCCAGCCCGATTAATAATCCAATTTAGCTTATTGCAAAACTATGGGATTAAAGGTTAAATCATTGGTCAGTTCATCTACGATATAGGCTTTTATCACATCTCCAGCCTTAACATTGAAACCTGCCTGAGCGCTGGTCACTGTGTCAAAATCAGCCCGAGTAGCATTGATACCTAGCTGAACACCGTTTCGCAGATGGGTAAAGACCACGGTTTCCTTTCCTGCATGAGGAGTTACTGGAGTAATGTTGATGGTAAAATACTTAAATCCAGATATACCGGTTTTTACCGTCATAGTATTTATTCCATCTGTAGTAGCCCCGTTAATATAAGCATCATCACTTACCGGCGATACTGTGTAGACCGGATTACCGTTGTCTTTGGCAAGCAGCTTAATACTTGCTATTTGGCCAATGGATAATTGTCCACTGACAGCCGGTCCCACAAGTCGCAGGGGCCAGTTATCGTCATCATTTGATATATTAAGTCCATTCAGCGTATTGGCGACAATGTAGTCATTGTTGCGGTCGATTTCTGTACTATCAATGGTTACTGAATACCCGTCATCAGCGGTAAGAACCACCTGATACCCAGCCTGAGCCAGACTCTCATTAAATGCATTGTCCGAATGCTGGTCTTCATCATCGACGAATCCTACCAGTAACCACAGGGGCATGCCTCCCCAGGTCTGGTTTTCAGAATCAGTGTAGCTTGCTTTGTGGTTGGCACCCATGGTACAGGTAAGAGCCGATTCAAAATAGGTTTTGCTTATGTCCTTAACCAAACCACCGATATCCTGCCCTTCCAGTTTCAGGGTCCAATCACTCTCAGGTACCGAGTATACACTGATCTCGGTAATATACTTGGGAGACAGTCCCGCACAGGAAGGATACATGACATCACCATAATAGTAGTGCCAGTAAGCCTCTGGTAAGGTCTCATGCATATCCCATTGACCATAGACTTGGTCCTCAGGAGTAAAGAATAGACGCATTCCATCCTTATAATCGGGGACATATTCTCCATCAGCATACCAGGCCAATATGGCATCGCCCTGGCGAGCCTGCACTGAAGGATCAGTATATATGGAGGAATAGGGCAGCTTGGTTTCCCAACCGTCTTTGGCTTTAAATACTATGTCAGTTCCAGCTCCCATGCCGCCTACTAGTTCAACCAGATCCTTAATCCGGGTACCCATTATCGCATTGGCAATTTTGAACCCGCCCGGATAGGTCTCAGCAGCATCCCATATATCAGCTGCGTTGTTGGTGATTCCTTCATATTTGTATACCGTGGTGCCGTCACCAATTACGTCAAGTCCGCTTTCATTCTGCATCCATAGATAGTCGACGGTGATTTCATCCAAAATGGTGGTATTATCTTCATCATACTTGACTATGCGGACCTGAGGAATGTCTCCCCCGCTTCCGCTCTCAAAGGAGGTGAGCTTGATTTCCGCTACTTTTCCTACGCTTTTACCGGTTAGGGCTCCTTCATTGGCAACACCGTCACCTACCAGGCGTAGGGGCCAGGAACCATCAAGTGCACTTCCATTACATTGGTTGGCAATGATATAGTCACTGCTCTGATTGATATCCGCACTGTCAAAATCAACACTATAGTTATCTGAGGCCTTCACCACGACCTTGTAACCGGCTACAGCCTGATTAAAGTCATAAGCGTGGGGCTGCCGGTCGTCCACCCAACCGGCTAAATACCAGAGGGGTATACCCGACCATTCATTGCCATCTCCATCAGTCCACTCTACCAGGTGCCCTGAGTTGGGACAGCCCAGCCCGGCTTCGAATTCAGCCTGGGAAATGACATCACTTATCTTGCCGTCCAATACCAGGTTCCAACTGCCATCGGCTGCGGGAGGAGTCTGCAGTTCAAGGATTTCTATCCGGGCGATGTTACCAACCGCTAACCCTCCGAGTGAGCCTGAGCCATCATCTTTAGTAACACCGTCACCTACCAGACGCAGCGGAGCTGAACCCTCGTCCAGCGGTGCCCCATCGTATATATTAGCCACGATATAATCGTTGCTGTTGGCTAGATCTGAACCGGCGAAAGTCTGGGAGTAATCACCATCGCCATTAGTTACCTTTACGGTGTAATTGGCAGCCAGGGTATCATCAAAGGTCCAATGGCTGCCAGATTCAATGTCATCAATCGCACCCAGAAGCACCCACAGAGGCACACCTGACCAAACTTTGCCTTCATTATCAGTCCATTCCTGACAATGTCCGGAACCGGTGCAGGCCAAGGCTTCTTCAAATTCCTGCTGTGTGATGGTATCGCCAATTTCCCCTATCAGATCCAGGGTCCATCCCGCAGGTGGTTCAGGCAGACCAGACAGCTCGATGCGGACTATATTGCCTACCTGCTGTCCCCCCGAGATAGCCGAGCCTTTTAAATAAAGGGGCCAGCAGTCTTTACCGCCATCGGTCTTAAGGGGCAGGGGGTCTCCGTTCAGGGTATTGGCAACAATATATGCGTCACTGCCGGCGATATCAGCACTGTCAAGTACCGTTGACCACGTATCACCGGCTATTACTTTTACTTCATAGCCTGCGGCGGCCAGTTCATCGTTGAAATTAATGTGTTTATCACCAATATCCGGGTCATCATCCACCATGGCCACCAAGAGCCATAAGGGTACTCCGCCCCAGACTTCATCATCGCTGGTATCCTCGGGGGTTCCCTTATCATCGGTCCAGGTTACCTGATGTCCTGATGAAGGGCAGGCCAAGCCTTGCTCGAAATAAGCCTTGGTAACGGTCTCATCCTGAGCCCCGGAGAGCTGCAGAGTCCAGTCGGTAGGGACTACTCCATTGGCAACAATGGT
>JAAYJK010000067.1 GCA_012522955.1 Syntrophomonadaceae bacterium | reverse complement strand
CACAATTCCTCGGTATAGGAATCCAAAAAGGGCAGCAAGGGTATATCCCGGTAGCTTTTAGCTTGCATGAAAATTCCTACCCCCGGGTTTTGCCGGTATTCGGCTATCAAATCTTTAAAAAGCATATCCATACTGCTCAGTCCTGCTCCGGGCTGAGGCTCTAGCAAGCCTTCTTCCTCCAGTTGCACTATGGTAGCTGTAATACCGGTCCAGGTCATGGAATAAATCAGCTGTTCGGTAGCACCGTTTAAGGGAGTGCAAATATAAAAGCGACAGATTAAGGAACGCCAGGGGTAAATGCTGCAAATATTATTCCGCAAAAAAATACAGGGGTTGGGTTTCATACGGGGCAAGCCCACCGCCAGTTTTTCAGCTTGAAAATAATGAGCCAGAAATTCCGGGTAACTCAATTGAAGCTCTTCAGCCATCCTTCTGAAAGAGATAAGGTCAGGAATTACATATGCAGTTTGGCAGCAATTAACAGTACAGCCTTTGCAGGGAGCATGATTGCCATGAGCAAAAGATTTGAACAGGCTGGAATCATCACATAAAGGCTGCCAGGCCTGCAAAAGATCTTCCAGGGTAGCCGATTCATCCCTAATCCTTAGGCAGACCCCCGGTTCCGGCTCCCAATCCCGGTAATATACTTCAACTTTAGGCATTAGCATGAGCAAGACTTCTTTCATTTGGATTTTTGAAAGTGAGGACGGTTCCCTCTGTCAACTCAGGCTCTGAATAGCTTGCCGGGCTAGCTGATCACAGCGCTCGTTCCATTTATCACCGGCATGACCTTTAACCTTTTCCACCAGCACCTGGTTCAATTGCATGAGCTCTATCAGCTCCTGCCATAAATCTTGATTGGCTACCGGCTCTTTGCGGCTGTTCTTCCATCCGTTGCGCTGCCAGTTCCTTAACCAGTCCTGTTTAATGGCATTAACAAAATAGGCGCTGTCAGAATATACGGTTACCTCCCAGCCTTTAACTTTTAAGGCTTTTAGGGCTTCGATAACCGCTTTTAATTCCATGCGCTGGTTGGTAGTATGGGGTTCTCCTCCTGATAGCTCTTTCCTCTGGTCCCGGTAGAACAGAACTGCACCCCAACCTCCAGGACCTGGATTGCCAGAACAGGCGCCATCAGTATAGATCTCAATCTTTTTCATCCTCTCCTCCTTGGAAAACGACCACAGGAACGCACTTTTTATCAGCTGTTTTACCGCCTAGACTCTTCCCCTGCCCGTTGATATAATCGGGTACGGCGTCAAACAGCTAGGATGACGCTTCCTGTATTTTCTGAGTGGTACTCTCGGATTCTTTGACATAAGATTTTACATCTTTATCTAATAAGGCCTGATTATCCTTTTGTCTTTCCTGGTTAACCATCCGGGCTTTATCTTTTACTCGCTCTTTGCTATCGGTTTTATAAAAACCGCTGCCTTTAAATACTATCCCCACATTTTTGCTAATTAGCCGATGTACTGCTCCTTGGCAGTTGGGGCATTCCTTAAGGGGTTCTTCGCTGATTTTCTGCATTTTTTCAAAACGCCCGCAATTTTCACATTGATAATCGTAAATCGGCATGTTCAGTACTCCTCTCTCTGCAAATAATTAGTTATTTTACGAAAATTAAACCAGGAAATTATAATAAACCAATAATGACATCAGGCCGTTCCAGGTCCCATGGGCTACTATAGTAACCCATAGATTGCCGGTTCTTTGGTAGAGAACACAAAGCAGGGCTCCTCCCACGGCCAGGGGTATGGTCCGCCACAAATCCCAGTGGGCTAGTCCGAAAACCAGGCCGGCCAAAATTGCAGCCCAGCTTGGCCCCAGGTACCCTCTGAAAAAGGGATAAATCATGCCCCGATAAAAGAGTTCTTCTGATATGGGAGCCGTAACTACCCCTAAAAATAATAAGATTAAGAAGCTTGAATCCTGTCCGGCTCCTCGCAGCATCTGTTCAAACAGCTGAGGCTGCACTTCAGGCTGAAGCAGGGCAATAGGAATGCCTAAAAGCATCATCAAGACCATTAATACTGCACCGCCCAGTACACCATAAACCAGGAGTTGCTGCCCGGAGGGTTTTTTTATTCCCAGATCAGCTGCTCGGGCCTGGTTTATATAGAGAGTAAAGAGCAAAACCAGTCCCGTAATAATCAGGAATTGCAGCAGGGCTCCTGCTACAAAGAGGGTCATGGGATCAGAAATAATCTGAGCCAGGCCCCGGCCTGCAAATAGGGTAAACAATACTGCCCCTGCGTACACTATAACTATATCAATTAATCCCCACCTGGGTTTGAGGGCATGATCATGCAAGTAATTCACTCCTTACAGTTTTTAATTATAACTCTATGACTCTATTTACAGCAAAAGATTTATTTGAGGATTTTTTATAATAGCAAACCTTCTTTGAAAATGACCATAATCCTAGCCCATAACTACAATCCAATTGTAGGGGCCGTGTATGCTTATGGTCGATGGGTGCCGTGCCAATCGGTGGGGCCGTGGCGACCACAGGTCGCCCCTACGGGCCTGCAACGGACGTATAATACCCGTTGCCAGATTTCCCATGGGCATTACCGGCCGCCTGGCTTTATAAGCTTTTTGAATTGGGGCATAATACGCCGGCTTTATAAGCTTTTTAAATTAGGGACATAATAAGCAGGAAAGGATAATTCAATCGGTGGTGAGAAAATGACCCCTTTACTTTTTATTTCTATAGTGACACTGGTCCTGCTTCTCTTGGTCTACTGGATACTATCAAGTCTGGAAAAAAGACCTCCGGAATATCTGGGAAACATAAATATGGCCAAGTTTGAGACTTCCCAGGAGTTGTTTAAGTATGTAGATCAGAACCCTATGCAGGAAGAGGATGTGCTGCACCTTGAGTACCATGAAGAGCAGCTGCAGCTATTCTGGAATATAAGCCAGAGCACCTGGCAGCTAAGCTGGGATAAATATGCGGAGCAAGAAGAGCCCCCAGCCATAGTTATCCGGCTTTTTGATGGCCATTCTCAAATCATGGATATTCCAGTCCATCATATGCAAGGCCGACAAAAAATTAAAACTGGCAGCTTTCAGCCCAGTTATGGGGTGCTGGGAGTAAAAGTCGAAAGCGACTTTCTTCCCCTTTTCCTCTCCCACGGCCTGAACTAGATGCCGGAGAAAGGAGTACAGGTTCGCTAGTCCCTATCCAAGGAGGCAATAAATTGCCGGGCGGCTCGACCTGAAGGGCCATGCCGGCTCCGTTCCCATTGCAGGGCCTGTTGATGCAGTAGTTCAGTATCCAGGTGTAGCTCATTTTTTTGGGCCAGGTGTTCTACTATCTGCAGGTAGGTTTTTTTATCCGGGGTCTCAAAACTGATGCACAAGCCAAAGCGATCAGCCAGAGACAATTTTTCCTGCAGGGTATCCATACCATGTACTTCCTCTCCCATTTTGCCCCGATCGCTGAAATACTCCCGCACCAGGTGGCGGCGATTAGAGGTGGCATAGATTAAAACATTGTCCGGCTGACTGATCAGTCCTCCCTCTAGTACTGCTTTTAAGGCTTTGTACTGGGTTTCATGCTCCTCAAAAGAAAGGTCATCAATAAATATAATAAACTTCACATTATACCCTACCAATACAGCCATCAGTTCCGGAAGATAATCAATCTGTTCCCGATCCAGCTGAATCAGGCGCAAAGCCTGGTCCGGGTACTTATTGAGCAAGGCCTTGATCATTGTAGATTTTCCTGTCCCCCGAGGGCCGTATAATAAAACATTATTGGCTGGATGCCCTTTAAGAAAGATTTCCGTATTATGGCATAACAGCTCTTTTTGCCGGGAACAGCCAATTAGGTCATCCAGTTCAGGCAGATCAGGATTTTTAATCCCCAGCAAACCCACGGGGAAAGAGAAATTTAAAGCACAATATTGGGCTATTAGCCCTCTAGAATGCCCCCGATGGTAACCAGCTATAGTTTCTATCTGCTTTGACCAATCCTTAGCCTGATCTAGCTGTACTGCCAAGGATCCAGGGGCATATTGGACCTGGTTCAGGACCGGTTCTGCTATCCCCAATTGCTGTTCCAATAGCCTGAAATCCAGCTTATATATAAAGTGCAAATTTCTAAGATCCTGCCGGGTAGCAGCCAGCAATACCGGATCAATATTATCGATATCTGTAAGCTCGCAGGCGCGGCTGAAGGGATTATCATCATAGCGGATCAAATCAATCAGATGGTTTTGAAAACTCATCCCGTTCTGGAAAATTCGGTATAAAAATTCATAATAGGCATCCCGGGTTGGAATGGAATCAGGTTCTTTGATGCCTTGCTCCAGTACCTGCACCAGGGATTGCAGGAGCGGATCCTGTAAAATATTGCGGTAAATACATAAACTGGCCAGCGCCAGCCGGTATGGTTTGAACACTCTGTTTGCCTCCGTTTAATGAACTACTAATATGTTGACCAGGACCAAAAAGGCATGGGTAAAGAAAAAAATGGCACTTACTCTTTCAATAATCCAGTTAAATATTTGCTGGGCCTCTATTTTCCCTCGCCAGTATTTATTGACGGCATTAATCACTACTCCCACATGGAGCAGCTCTTCACCGGCCAGAATCAGGGTTAAAATAATCATAACCGGATTGTGCAAAAGGGTAAAAACCAGGATAAAATAAGCTCCCTCCAGTAGCAATGATCCAAGCAGTAGCAGGGATAGGCGAAGCCGCCCTGATTTACCTTCTGTATTGAGCCAGAGGGCAAAAGTTTCTCCCATCTCCCCTTCCATGGCCTGAGGGTTGCCCCTTAGAATAGAGGCAAAATATATACCATAAACCATAAATATTATCCCAGCCATGATCCCCAGAGCTATAAGCAAATGATCCACAACCTTTCTGCCCATGCTTTAAAAATTATACCCCATGTCCCTCCACATTTGAAGAGGGGCAATTACTGGGACCCATCATGATAAAAGCCGGAAACAGCTGGACGGGGGACGGGGCAAGACAGGGGGCCTGGCCCAGGCCCCCTGTCTTGTAGGGGCGACCTGGTCGCCCGCAATCATTTACCGTTTTTCGGTGCGAGTTATTGATATTTATGTAATGGCGGGCGGTCAAAGACCGCCCCTACAAATTGGGATACGGAATGTGGTCCACAACGTTTGAATTGGGTATACGGGATACGGTTGCCCGCGCTACTGCTTTTAGAGTTTTTGCTTTAGTTCCTGGACTACCTGATGCAGGTCGGCCTGCATGATATAATCAGCCATGTAGTTTATGGCCGCGTTTTCATCAGTGTTAACTGCTACTATTACTTTGGCATCCCTTATTCCCACGGTGAATTGCACCTGTCCGGAGATGCCCAATAACAGAGCTAGCTGAGGTTTGCATTTCTTACCGGAAAGGCCAATGATGCGCTCCTCGGAAAGCCATTTTTTATCAGTAGCTACAGGCTTGGAACAGGCTACTTCTCCGCCCAGTTTGGCGGCTAGGTCCTGAACTCCGGCAAGCTGGCCTTCATCACTGAGACCTTGCCCCACTGCTACCAGTGTCTCGGCGGCCTCGATGTCCACCTTATCCCCGACTTTAGCCTTGAATTCCAGTACTTTCACTCCGCTGGCTTTAATTTCTACTGCCATTTCTTCCAGGCTGCCTGCAGCTGTCCCGGCTGCTGGGTAAGATCGGGGGCGAATGGCTATAAGCTGTGGTCCTTCTATGCACTGGACAGCTATAGTGGCTCCACCCAAGGCATTGCGCTGGCATTCTATTTGCCCCTCTTTTACCTCCAGGGCGGCCACATCGGTCAGGCATCCGGCTCCCATTACCTGAGCCAGACGTCCGGCTAATTCTTTACCCCGCCGATCTGAAGAAAGCAAGACCACATCTGCTTGCACTCCATCCAGGACCTGCTTTATGGCTGCTGCTACGGCGGCGGTATCAGCCACCACCAGATCGGGATGAGTTATTTTGATAGCTTGGGCGCCAGCCTGACTCAAAGCCTGGGCCAGCTGGTCGTCATTTATACTCAAGGCCACTACCTTATCATTGATTAACCGGGCTACGGTAATCAACTCCAGGGCCAGTTCCGGGTTTGCGCTGTATACAATTACTCCTGCCATTTTGCTCTCCCTCCTATATTACCCCTTCGGTTTTTAGGGCCTGAATCAGTTCTTCGACGCTGCCTACCTTAACCTGTTTACGGTTGGTCTCTGGAGCCAGATTGCTCAGGGTTTTAATCTGGGGCAAACCGGATAGGTCAAGTTCCAGCTCATCCAGTTCCAATACTTCTTTGGGTTTTCTGCCCGCTTTTAAGATCTGGGTAACGGAAGGAATCCGGGGCTCGTTAATATCGCCCAGTACACTTACTACTACTGGCATGGTTACTTTCACTAGTTCATCCCCATCTTCCAGGGAGCGGGTTATAATGGCTTGGGAATCCTGGATCTGGATCCTGCTGGCATAGCCCACCTGGGGCAAACCCAGCAGTTCAGCTACTCTGGAGCCTAGCTGCCCGGAATAATTGTCTCCACTGCCTTCCCCAAACAATATAAGCCCTACATCATCTATCTTCTTTATAGCTTCAGCCAGAATGGGAGCTTTCAAGCTGCCATCGGCGTTTTCAATACTATCATCCAGAACCAGAAAAGCCTGATCGGCCCCGGCTGCCAGTGCCTCTTTGACCGTCTCTTCCACTTCTTCATTCCCGGCTGACAATACAATTACTTGCCCGCCTTCTTCCTCTTTTAACAGCACTGCAGCTTCCAAGGCGTTTTTATCTATTATGCCCAGGGCTGCAGGTACTCCGTCTAGTACCGGTTGGCGTTGGCGGATTCTTATCTGCTGCAAATCCGGTATCTGTTTCATGGCAACAACTATATTCATCCCAATAACCTCCTTTAACTCCTATTAATTCTAATCGCTGATTCCCCTGCGAAAAATCTAGCAGAACTGGTTTGGATGCATATATGTAGGGGCCATTTGATGCAGCATGGCAGCACCCTGCCAGCACTACTGATGTTTGGCTTCCCTTCACAATTAAGGCCCAGCCCCCTGCGAATCCCAGCAGCGAATCAATCGATATATACTAGAAATAGTATTCGGGATATTGCCCAAAGGCAGCCTGTTTCATAAGCTTTACCCAAAGCGGAATTGTACTCCGGCTCCTCCACTGGGATAATACCATTCCAGGACTTCAGTTCCACAGGCTATACGGCAAGTGCCGCATTCCAGGCAGCCATCAATGGTAAGCTCCACCCTTCCGTCCTCTTTTTCTTCATATAAGCCGGCGGGACAGACCAGTACCGCTCTTTTTAAACGAGGATCTTTTTCCATTCCGGGCTTGATCTTGATATGTGGTTCTTTGTCGTGTTTAAATACGTCTAAACCCAGCTTGGCTTTTAACCCTAAGATTTCGCTCATATTTTCATCACCTTCCGCATGTCCTTGAACATAGGCCACAATTCACCAAGGCCCAGATATTTCTTCACGGTGGGGTAAAGTCGCTCTTTGCTGCCGGCCGGAACATTATACATATCCCGCATAATGTTGCCGGCCAGTTCTGGATAATAGGTATAAATACGGTGGTTATCCAGGGCTTCCGGTGCTTCACTGAAGTTTTTGAAGTCCTTCATGACAAAGCTCTCACCCAGCATGGATTCATAGGCAGCCAGGCTGGCGGCACTAAAGTCTTCTCTGGCCTTGGCTTGAATAACCGCCTGGGCGGCATAATAGCCTGAGGCCATAGCATATTCCATGCCCCTCACCGTTACTCCAATGTTCATGGAAAAACCGGCGGCATCTCCGGCCACTAGAATTCCGTCTCCAGAAAGTTTGGTCAGAGATTTGAGACCGCCTTCAGGTATCACATGAGCGGAATACTCTACTGTTTCTCCCCCTTTAATCAAACGGGCTACTTCCGGCCTTTGCTTAAACTCATCCAGGAGCACCGGGGCTTGAACGGCCGGGGCGCCTTCCATAAGGTCCTGGATTCCTACCACTATGCCCAGACTGATACTTTCCTTGTTGGTATAGAGAAATCCACCGCCAAATTTACCCTTGGTGACTTCGCCCATAAAGAGGCGGGCTGCGCCTTCATCTCCTTCCAAGCCAAAGCGGTCATTGATTAGAGCAGAATCGAGTTCAATTATTTCTTTATAACCTACTCCAAATTCTTTTGCCGAACCCGGTTTTCTCAAACCTGCTTTTTCCGCCATCATGGAAAGCACTCCGTCACAGGCAATAACTACCTGGGAACGAAGTTCATCTCCACCTGCATATACCCCTTCAACCCGTCCATTTTCAATTATCAAGTCATCCACCCGGCTACGGCTAACCAGCATAGCACCTTTTCTTTCCGCCTGTTTGGACAGCCAGCGGTCAAATTTGGCCCGTAATATGCTGTAGCTCTGATAAGGCTCTTGCTCCAGCTCTTCGCCCCGGTAGGATATATTCAGGGATCTAGCCCCTGCCATGACACTAACCCCTTCCTGGGTGATATGGCGCTCAAAAGGAGCTTTCTTCCACAAGTCGGGGAACAGATCCCTAATTGGATTCAGGTAAAGACGGCCCCCGGTTACATTCTTGGATCCGGGATAATCTCCCCTTTCCAAGAGCAGCACTTCCAAACCTTCCTGGGCCAGGGTATAGGCAGCACCGAGACCGGCAAGACCCGCGCCTACTATTATGGCATCAAATTTTTCTTCCATCTGCTCGCTGCACCTCGCTTTATCCTTTTAATACCGACCCTGCCACAATCATTTTTTGCATATCGGTAACCCCTTCAATCTCGGGTCCAATAAGGGCATCCCTTAAAATCCGCTCAATATTATAGTCTTTCATTAATCCGTAAGAACCATGTGCATCCATAGCAATCTTGGCTGCTTCCACTACGGTGTCTCCGCAGTAGGCTTTGGCCAGAGCTGCTTCGGCGGCAAAGGCGCCCGGGTCTTTTATGTCATTGGCTATACACCCCAGACGATAGCAAAGCCAACGGGAAGTTTCATATTTGATTTTCAAATCGGCTATTTTCAATTGAATGGCTTGGAATTTGGCTATTGGAGCTCCGCGGTGGGTCTTTTCCTTAACATATTTCACTGCCTCTTCCAGGGCGGCCAGAGTGCCTCCCAGCGATGCGGTAGAGGTGCCTATTTTACCTAGGGCAATACCATAAAGCAAGATAGGAAAACCCTGTCCCAGCTTACCCAACAGGTTTTGGGCCGGCACTTTGATATTTTCCATGTATATATCGGTCAACACCCCGCCCTTCATGCCTATTTTAGCCCAGGGTTCGGATATGGAATAGCCTGCACACCCCTTGTCAACGATAAATGCAGTTACTTCTCCGCTTTCGCTTTCCCGGGCAAAAACCACACAGGGTCCAGGCTGATTGGCATTGGAGATAAAGCGCTTGGTTCCGTTGATGATATAGAAATCTCCATCTTTTACTGCGGTGCTGGTTAGTTGTTTGGGATCAGAACCTGTACCAGGCTCGGTGAAGGCAAAAGAAGCAATGGTCTTGCCTTTACAGGCATCAGGCAGATACTTCTGCTTTTGCTCCTCGGTCCCGAATTTTTCCAGGGCCCCCAAGCCCAGGGTATGGGCAGCCATGGTCATAGCTACTCCTCCTGATACTCGGGATATTTGTTCCATAACCAGGACATAGCCGTCATAGCCTCCTGCTGCTCCTCCGTACTCTTCCCCAATGGGTATGCCTAATAATTCAAGTTCGCCCATCTCCGTCAGTATTTCCGCAGGAATTTGATTTTCCTCATCAATCTGCCTGGCAATGGGTTCCAATCTTTTCTCGGCAAAATCACGAGCCATAGCTTGCAGCAGTGATTGTTCCTTAGTTAGATTAAAATTCATTTCTGACCCTCCTCTTATTTGTCATTTCATTTTTTTATTGCAGTAATTTACGCTAGTGTAATATTTTAGTTCAGTTTACCACAGCCTTTTTACTTATACCAGACTTTTTTAACCTCATTTCTTCAGCCCCACTGGGCAAGAACTCATACAGTTAAAACAATTATACTGGAAGCCAATGGATTACCCCTAGTATAGCCTCCAATAATGGACACTACCTTCCTTTAAACTGGGGTTTGCGTTTTTCCATAAAGGCAGCCACAGCCTCCTTTAAATCTTCTGATGCAAAACAAGAGGATGATTGTGCTTGTTCAAACAACAAGGCTGCTGCAGTACTATTTTCATGAGCCAGGTTAATGCCCTTTTTAGCCCATCCCATGGCTAGGGGAGGATAAGCAGCCATCTTTTCCGCCAAACCCAAAGCCCGAGCTTGAAGCTCTTCTTCTTTTACTACTTCCTCTACCAAACCGATGCCAAGTGCTTCCTGAGCTTTAACCTCCTGGCATCCCAAAATTAACCTTTTAGCCTGCCCCAACCCAATCAGCTTGGTTAAACGAGCAGTACCACCCATGTCCGGGGATAAGCCTAGGGATACCTCGGGCAGACGGAAACGGACATTTTCAGCAGCAATGCGGATATCACAGCCTAGAATCATTTCTATGCCTGAGCCTATGCAATATCCTTGAACTGCAGCCACCACCGGAATGGGCATTTCTTGCCAGCGGCCGTAGACCGACTGTAGCCAAGCTATCCTATTCAAGGTAAATCGATTGCCAAAGGTTTTTATGGAATTCAAGTCCATTCCTACTGTAAAATGAGATCCATTGGCTTTGAGCAGCACTGCACGAATAGAGTCTTCAGCCATAATCCTGTTTTGAATGTTTTCCAGATTACGCAACATATCATCATTGACAGCATTCCTTTGTTCCGTACGGTTTAATGATAAAATGGCCACTCCGGTGGGGGTTACCTCTACGGCTATAGTCGAATTAATAGTAAACTCCATTATACTTTCCTCCATTTGCTATAATTTCAGCGTAAAGTAGTACAGCTGTTGCAACCAAAACTGGGGGCAGATAATAAGAATAAACTTGGAAAGCCTTGTCCGTATTCCCACTGTCAGCTTACAGGTTATTTTCCAGGTGGGTCAGGGACTTTTCAAATATAGGTACATCCAGGCAGTCTATGGCATCTTTGATGCGTTGGTTATATTCTCCGGTGATGGGCAGCAGCTGCTGGGCCATTTCCCTACCTTTGTCCGTCAACAAGACTTTAACACTGCGACGATCAGCGGGGTCATCTATACGCTGCACCAGCCCCTGCCTGCTTAACCGGTCCACCAGCCCGGTTACCGCAGGGCTGTCCAGCTGTATCCGCCCTGCTATATCTTTGATTCCAGCTCCATCATGGTCCAATAAATCGAATAAGACATAGGACTGGCCCACGGTAATTCCGAATTCTAAAAAACGACTATTATGTTCCCGACTGATTTTCCGAGTTATGGCTCCCAATCTGAAACACCATAATTGCTTATATTTCTCCATCCAATCTACTTCTCCTTTAGATAACATTTAAATTAATTGCATATTATCATCTTGTCTGCCAGACGTCAAATGCGAAAACGGTTCCAGGGTTATATAAGCCATTTCTTATGTAACCCTGGAACCGTCCCCTTGACACAAACAAAAATAAGTATAGTTGGGATGCGTGAAATGGACTTTTCACACAGTCTGCCGGCCCCTTGTTACATGGCGGCTTGACGATTTTTGAGGCTTTTGATGGCCCGGTCCAGTCCGTCTACAGTCAGTTCTTCCATGGGAAATACTTCGGAAATCTTATTTATGGTATAAGCACCGTCAGTCCAGGTCCAGTATTGTTTGGGAACGGGATTCAACCATACCGAATATTCAAATTTTCGCCGCAATCGGTTTAACCATTCGATGCCGGGCCGGTCATTGTAAAGATCCCAGTCGACTACTCCTCCCACTCGCATCAATTCATATATGGCCATAGAGGCATCCCCTACGATAATAAGCCGATAATCGGAGGATAGAGTATTGAGAATATGTTCGGTAGGGGTATAATTATTTAAATTGCATTGGGGCTCATGATACAACCAGTCATAAATACAGTTGTGAAAATAGAAGACCTTTAAGTCTTTAAAATGGTTGGCTCGATTGACGGCGGTAAAGAGCTGGTTACACAGCCGGCTATAGGAAACCATGGAACCGCCGGCATCCATCAATAAAAGTACTTTGATGGCGTTTTCCCGGGGTCGGTTCCAAATTAATTCCAAACGTCCCGCATTATCACAGGTCTTATCAATGGTGGCATCCAGATCTAATTCGGTCCTGGCTCCGTCCAGCCGGGTGGTAAACTGCCGCAGTTTGCGCAAAGCCACCTGGAACTGTCTTACTCCCAGGGTCTCGTCAGTTCTAAATTCCTGGAATCGTCTCATTCCCGCTACCTTGACTGCGGAGTGGTTCCGACCCATGCCGCCGATGCGTATGCCTCCTGGATGATAACCGGAATGACCGAAGGGGGAGGTGCCCCCGGTACCTACCCAGCGATTTCCTCCATGATGCTCTTCGTTCTGCTCAGCCAGCCTCTCATCCAACATGCGCTTTAATTCATCCAGATCCAGTTGCCGGTGGTTGCGGCGCATTTCGTCGGTAACCTCTAACTCGGGCAGTTCTTTATTCAGCCATTCCCATATTTTCTCGGGCAAGCCTTCCGGAGTTTCGATATCTTTAAAAAAGGCGGCAAAGGCCATATCATAACGATCATAATGAGCTTCCGTCTTAACCAGCATGGCTCGACCCAGATAGTAAAACCCGATTAGGCTCGATCCTGCCAGTCCGGCTTCCAAGGCCTCCAGCAATGATTGCCATTCATTAAGAGACACTGGCAAACCGTAATTTTTCAGAGTATAAAAAAAATTGGTAAACATTTATTCGCTCCTGCCCATCTATTTTAACGAAAACGTCCTAAAACTCCGGGATTTTTAGTGTTGCCTTTGCCCTGCATCTGCTGGAGCAAAGTGTCCAAATCTTCATTTTTCTTAAGTAAAACCCCTAAAAAGGGCAGCTCTTTTTTGATACGGCTGGGGTTAATTCCCCCCACCACCAGGGCCTGCAGCCAATCGATCAATTCGCTGGTACTAGGCTTTTTCTGAATGTCGGCAACATTGCGCAAGAGGTAAAAAGTCTCCATGGCCTGGTCCAGGAGCTTTCTTTCCAGCTTGGGATGGTGAACGCTGATAATGCTTTCCATGGTATCCGGATCGGGAAAAGCTATATAGTGGAAGATGCACCGGCGCAAAAAGGCATCCGGCAACTCTTTTTCTGCATTACTGGTTATGATTACTATAGGCCTTTGCTCGGCAGTTATGGTCTCTTTGGTTTCTGGAATGTAGAAACTCATCTGATCCAATTCCCATAAAAGGTCATTGGGGAATTCCAAATCTGCTTTATCTATCTCGTCAATCAACAATACCACTTGCCGCGGAGCGGTAAAAGACTCCCCCAATTTGCCCAGTTTTATGTACTTCTTAATATTGGCTACATCACCGTCACCAAATTGACTGTCATAAAGTCTTTGTACGGTATCATATACGTACAGACCTTCCTGGGCTTTGGTGGTTGATTTAATATTCCAAATAATGAGGTCCATATTTAGGGATTCAGCTATACTCTGAGCTAGCATGGTTTTGCCGGTTCCTGGTTCGCCTTTGATCAAAAGCGGCTTCTTAAGGGCTATAGCGATATTAACACTGTTGCTGAGCTCATCTGATACAATATAACCGGATGAACCCCGATATGCTTTTATACTTGCTGACATAATTTCTATTCCCCCTGTAAATACATTATAAAATGTCGAATCTTCTACAAATAATAGCAGAACTACTATAGATGGTCAATTGTGAACATGGTAGCAAACTTAGACTTATGCCCATCAGGAGCCAAGAAATTGGGACTGCCTGGGCACCTCGGTTTTTCCAATCGAAACTCATGCTTTCCCGGCTGCATATTTGCCAGCGGCATAGCCGGTGGAAAAGGCTGCCTGCAGATTAAATCCACCGGTATAGCCATCTATATCCAGCACTTCTCCGGCAAAAAACAATCCCTGAACCAACTTGGATTCCATGGTACGAGGATTCACCTCTTTAACATCTACTCCTCCAGCGGTAACAATTGCTTCGGCCACAGGCCTAGTATCAACCACCCTCATGCTGAGTTCTTTTAAGGCAGTTATCATCTTCTTCCTTTCCTCCCGGCTGATTGTGTTACAGTCCCTTTCACCATCAATTCCACTTAAACTAATTATAATCGGTATTAGTTTCTTGGGCAGCAGTTCTCCCAGAGAATTTTTCAGATTTTTGCGGGAGTTTTTAAGCAAATCCCGCTGTAGTCTTTCATCCAGTTTTTCCGAGCTTAAAGCTGGCTTTAGATCTATGAGCAAGCGGACTTTCTTTTTCCCCTCATACAGGTATTTGCCGATATCGCTGCTCATGCTTAAAATAATGGGTCCGGATACCCCGAAATGGGTAAAGATCATCTCGCCAAATTCTCGATTAATCAGGGTACCATCTTCTTTAAAGGCTGAAGCCTGAACGTTTTTTAAACTCAAGCCCTGCAGCTCCTTAACCCATTGTTCCTGGCAAATCAAGGGCACCAGGGAGGGGCGAACAGCTATCAATCGATGCCCGGCGGCCTGTGCCCATCGGTATCCATCCCCGCTGGAACCGGTAGCTGGATAGGACAGGCCTCCGGTGGCTATTATAACCGCATCAGCCCCGATCTCCTGCCCCGAGCAGATTACTGCCTTTACCCGGTTTTCTTCTATTAATAGGCCCTTAACTTCCTGTCCCAGCCGGATCTCAACATTTTGAGCCAGCATTTCCTTATAGAGCAGGTTGACCACATCCAGAGCCCGGTCACTGACCGGAAATACTCTGCTGCCTCTTTCCACTTTGGTTTTAAGGCCTTTGGCGGCAAAAAATTCTATTAAATCATAATTGGAAAATTCGTTTAGTACACTGTAAAGAAATCTGCCATTGCCTGGATAGGAAGCAATGAACTGGTCCCGCTCTACCATGGAGGTAATATTGCCCCGGCCTTTTCCGGTAATGCCCAGTTTTTTTCCTACCCTGGCATTTTTCTCGATTATTATTACCCGTGCCCCGTTGGCCCGGGCATTGATGGCAGCCATCATACCAGCTGGTCCGCCGCCAATAACTACTATTTGTGTTGGCATGGTAAAACCTCCCCCTAAATTTGCTTTATCCGCCTGCTCTAATCTGCTACAATTTTTATTATTGGTAAACCTGAGTATAGGAGGTCAACTAAATTGGAAAAAAATGTTTACCGGGTGCCTCGCAGCTTGCTTGTTCTTGCGGTTATTATTTTAGGAGCCATGTATTATTATGCCGCATACGTGGATTTTCCAACCCCAGAAGATACCGTAAGTGAATTTTACGAAGCTTACTTTGTCCATGATTATGATGTTGCTGCTCAGAATATAAGTGTCTTTTGGGCTGCCCAGCTCCTGCCCGAATATGCTGAACACCAGCCCTCGCAACTGCTGAATGAACGTCCGACTCTGGAAAAAGAAGCAGCCCAGTTCTTTGCTATGGTTGAAGAATATAACCCTACTCCAACAGAGCTGAGCATAAAAGTCGACCCCAACTATTCCCGGACCGGCCAATATGGGGCTCTGGTGGTTTATGAACTGACCCAGGCCGATGAATCCCTGGGCCGTGAAATGGCCATGCTGGTCAAGGAAAGTGATCGATTCTATATTTTGAATCTTTACCCGCTACAGGAAGAACAAATGCAAGATGTCCTGGACTTCGATATGGAAGCCCTGGATTCGGATTTACAGGCCCTAATTAAATCCTAATTACTACCGGCACTGAATACCATCACAGGAAAATGGTTTATCCGATTTACCCAGTGTTCTAATCATCAAATAATTGTAGGGGCGGTCTTTGACCGCCCGTTTTCGGCATAACCCAAAATTTTCATCCTCATTGGTGTACCCTAAGCATGCCTCATTTATTGTCCTTGATCTTTAGCTGATCTGCCCCTGTTCCAGCTCTATTTCACCGGAAGTGGAATTAAAGACCTTGGAATGGGCTGGTATTATATCTCCTTCTTTGATGACACAACCGCTACCTACCACCACTCCCTGGTTCAACCTGACTCCCGAACCCAACTGACAATTAGATCCTACCACGGCCTGGTCTATCACCGCCCCATCTCCGATCACACTATTATCCCAGATCACACAATCTTTCAGTACCGCTCCGGAGCCCACCATACATCCATCACCGATCACTACCGTACCCTGCAGCTGTACCTCTTCCCCCATTTTCACCTCTCGCCCGGTCAGGGTACGGGTATAAGCAGAGCTATAAGTCAACTGCCCCGCCGCTCGCACTCCAACCTGGCCGTTCAGTAGGTCCTGGTGGGCCTGGCGGTAGGTATCGATATTACCCACATCACACCAGTAGTCGTCAACCGGGACTCCATAAAAAGGGGCTCCCACTTTTACCAGATGAGGAAAGACCTGTTTGCCGAAATCATAAAACTGCCGGGCTGGAATGTATTTAAAGATTTCAGGCTCAAAAATGTATATTCCGGTGTTAGCCATATTGCTCAAGGCTTCAGCTGCTTTGGGCTTTTCCTGAAAGCTCTTGATTTTCTGCTCCTCATCGGTAATGACTATTCCAAAATGCTCCACCTGCTCCACCCGCTTTAAAGCAATGGTAGCCAGGGCACCATGGCGGCGATGAGCCTGAAGCAAAGAAGTTATATCTATATCCGTTAAAGCGTCCCCGCTAATTATTACAAAGCTATCATCTAAAAACCATTCGCATTTTTTTACCCCCCCGGCGGTTCCCATTAATTCCTCTTCCGGTGAATAATTAAGGGATAGGCCATACTTGCTGCCATCCTGAAAAAAGTCGCTGATGTACCGAGGGTGATAATGCAGGTTGGCTATTACCTGTTTACAGTGGTGATTCCCCAATAAATGAATTATATGTTCCATCAAAGGCCGGTTTCCTACTGGGACCATGGGTTTAGGTATATGCATGGTCAAGGGCATTAATCGGGAACCAACCCCGGCAGCCATTATCATAGCCTTCATATGTATTTATCCTCCCTATTATTAATATGTACATGTATATGTATAATTTAACAGAGTGGCATATTTATCGCAATAATGCTATATGCACTCACATTATCCATAAATACTAAAAAAACCGGCCTAATATGCGGCCGGAAGGAAATTTCGAACTTACTTAAATTAAACTTAACACTTTGATTGCCCTGGGAAAACCCTAGCACAACTGAATTAGATAAGACAAACGAAGCTTCCCACTGCCTATCTGGATAATTTCAAATAGGGGACTACCTTCCTTCCGGTATTGATCTGGCCTGTTGTTTTGAGCTGCATAGCCAGAAATTCCAGATGAGTCTTAATCTCACCTACTATATAATCAATTTCTTGCTGTCGAGATCTATTGATATGGGCTTGTTTGCCTAACTCTTCTATACTGTTATACATCTGTTCGATGCCCAGGTAGGCATGTTCTTCATTTTGCTCCAATAAACAATAGGCTAATTCAGTCAAATCCATGTATAATTCCTTAAGATAACTCTTGGGCTGATAAATACTATCTAAATGGTTTACCTGTGCCAGTATTGCTCGATAACAGTTGATTACCTGGCTGGTCAAAAAATAACCCCCTTATTTAAGCAAGTACCTTCATTAGCAAGAATATTATATATTTTGTCATATTTTTAGCACCTTCATCAGTGTATAAAACAAATAACTTTTAGTCAATATTATAAGCCCTATTTTATTGTCATTTTTTTCCGTCATATTTCTATCAAAAAGCTTGTCCTCCGATATCTTTCGTCAAAAAAAGGGTCACTTATCTTTTAAGCTGCCCTTAATTTTCTATTATTATAATACAATATCATTCAATCTAAGATTAAAGTCCTACAAATTACGCGTTTTCAGGAAGCAGGGGGACGGTTCGCCCGGTCCCCCTGCTTTCTCGTCCCTATTTTGTCTGCTGTTTCATTAATTTATAGTTAATACTATCAGCCAAAGCCTGCCAGGAGGCTTCGATAATGTTTTCCGATACTCCTACCGTGCTCCACTTGTTGGCCTGGTCTACCGACTCAATCAATACTCTAACTCGGGCTGCCGTGGCCCGGTTACCATCCAGAACCCGCACCTTATAATCTGACAGATGCATTTCATCAATTTCCGGAAAAACTTCATTCAAAGCTTTACGCAATGAGTTGTCCAGTGCATTAACGGGTCCGTCACCTTCCGCTGCGGTGTGGACTATTTTATCATCAATGGCTACTTTTATCATGGCTTCGGAGGTCATTTCCCCATTCTCGTTCTTTTCCAGTATTATTTTTAGATTGCGCAGTTTAAAGTATTCATTAGACTGTCCAAAAGCTTTTCTCAGGAGCAGTTCCATGGAAGCCTCGGCCCCTTCGAATTGAAATCCCTGGTTTTCCAAGTCCTTGATCTCTTTGATAACTTTACGGGTTTCGGCATCATATTCATTCACATCTATGTCAAACTCCCGGGCCTTATATAATAAATTGGATAGGCCTGACAATTCCGAAACCAGTACTCGACGATGATTGCCCACTGATTCAGGATCAATATGCTCATAAGTAAGGGAATCCTTTAACAGGGCACTTACATGGATCCCGCCCTTGTGAGCAAAGGCCCCATGGCCCACATAGGGCTGGTTGTTAAAATGAGGCATATTGGATATTTCACTAATATAGCGTGATACTTCAGTCAGCCGTTTCAAATTGCCCGGGGGCAAAGCTTTTTTATGCATTTTAAGCTCCAGGCCAGGTATGATGGTACATAAATCCACGTTACCACAACGTTCGCCATAGCCGTTCATGGTACCTTGAACATGAACACAGCCATGCTTTACCGCCATCAAGGTATTGGCAGTCGCACAGCCGGAGTCGTTATGTACATGTACCCCCAAGGGCAGACGGCTATGGATCTTAACCTGCTCTACTATCTCTGCCACTTCCCAGGGCATGGCTCCTCCATTGGTGTCGCAGAGTACCAGACAATCCGCTCCTGCTGCCTGGGCTGCACTCAGAACTTCCAGAGCATAGTCGGGATTATTCTTATAACCATCAAAAAAATGTTCTGCATCGAAGAGGACTTCCAAATCCTTGTCTTTTAGGCAGGAAACCGTATCCCGAATCATTCTCAGGTTTTCTTCCAGGCTGGTCTCCAGAGCCCTGGTTACATGAAAATCCCATGATTTGCCAAAAATTGCGGCTACCGCAACTCCAGCATCTAGCACTGCTTTAACATTGCTGTCCTTTTTAACACTTATGCCTGGCTTGCGGGTAGAACTAAAGGCAGTAATTTTAGCCTGCTTAAGCTCAAGCTGGGCAGCCTGCCGAAAAAACTCCAGGTCTTTAGGGTTGCTGCCCGGCCATCCCCCTTCAATATAAGCTATACCCAGATAGTCCAGCTTGTTGGCTATCTTAAGTTTGTCATCAATAGTGAAGGATAATCCTTCTCCCTGGGAGCCATCCCGCAGGGTAGTATCATAAACAGCTACATCCAGCTTTATATTCCCAATAATTATGCCCTCCTCACTTTACCGGTATTGGCTTCCCCTATAGCTGCATTATTTTCTGGGCAATTATATCGCCCATTTCCCTGGTTCCCAGCACCTTGACCGGCTGCCCTGAGGGATCGCTGCAAGCCAGCAAATCACTGGTCCGGCAACCTTCCTCTAAGGCTCTGGTTACTGCTTTTTCTATCAGTTCAGCCTCTTGATCCAGATTGAAAGAGTATCTTAACAGCATGGCAGCAGATAAGATGGTGGCCAGAGGATTGGCAATATTCTGTCCGGCTATATCCGGTGCACTTCCATGGGAGGGCTCATAAAGCCCAACATCGCCTCCAATGGAAGCACTGGGCAACATACCGATGGAACCCGTTAACATGGAAGCTTCGTCAGTTAAAATATCACCAAACATGTTCTCGGTTACAATAACATCAAACTGCCGTGGATCTCTGATTAACTGCATGGAACAATTGTCAACATACATATGAGTGGTTTTTATGTCGGGATATTCCTTTTCCATAGCACTTACGGTTTCTCTCCATAAACGGGAGGACTCCAGTACATTGGCCTTATCAACCGAACACAATTGCTTGCGGCGCTTGCCCGCTACCTCATAAGCCAAACGGACAATCCTTTCAATTTCATGGGTGGAATAGCTTAATACATCGGTAGCGATTTGCCCTCCCTGGGGCGTCTTTTCCCGGCTCTTGTTGCCAAAATACAAGCCTCCGGTTAATTCCCGTATTACCATAATATCTACTCCTTTAATAACTTCCTCCTTGATGGTGGAAGCCTGGAGCAGACCGGGGAAAAGCATGCAGGGACGAAGGTTGGCAAAAAGGGCCAACTCCTTGCGCAAGGGCAGCAAGGCTCCTATCTCCGGACGCAGGCTTACCGGCAGTTCATCATATTGAGGACCACCAATAGCTCCCAAAAGGACCGCATCCGAACTCTTACATAGGGCCAAGGTTTCCTCTGGCAATGGATGCCCTACCGCATCATAGGCGGCTCCTCCTACCAGAGCCTCGGTAAATTCAAACTGGTGTCCAAATCTTAAGGATATAGCTTCTAATGCTTTTACTGCTTCCGGGACGATCTCAACTCCAATGCCATCTCCCGGGAGTACTGCAATCTTATACTTCAACCTCATCTCTTTCCTTTCTTTCCTTAACGTAGTTTATCAGACCGCCCTTATCCATTATCTGCTGCATAAAGGGAGGAAAAGGCATAGCCTGATATTCTTCTTTGCTGCGTAAATTGATAATCTTCCCGGTATCCAGGTCCACTTGCAGGGGGTCTCCATCTTGCATGGCATCGACCGCCTCGCTGCATTCCAGTATGGGCAGCCCAACATTGATGCAATTGCGATAGAATATGCGGGCAAAAGATTTGGCAATAACACAGGATACCCCAGCTCCCTTAATGGCTATGGGGGCATGTTCTCTGGAACTGCCACAGCCAAAATTCTTGTCGGCAGCAATAATATCTCCTGCCTGCACCTTTTCCGGAAACCGTGGGTCGGCATCTTCCATGCAGTGCTGGGCCAATTCCCCGGGATCGAAAGTATTCAAATAGCGAGCCGGAATAATGGCATCGGTATCGATATCGGCTCCAAATTTATGAACCCTGCCTGATAAAATCAACAGCTAACACTCCTTTCTTATGGGGACATTCCTTCTACCCAAAGACTTCAAAAACAAAGTGTAACCCCTCCATAATGGCAACAATCTTTTATAAGCACAACACTCTGAAGGTGTGTCCCCTGACCTTAAACTTCCCACGGAGCTGCAATCTTGCCTTTGATGGCACTGGCTGCTGCTACCGCCGGGCTGGCCAGGTATACTTCGCTTTCCGGGTGCCCCATCCGACCCACAAAATTGCGATTGGTGGTGGCCAGGGCCTTTTCTCCCCGGGCTAGTATTCCCATATGTCCTCCCAAACAGGGACCACAGGTGGGAGTGCTGACAGCCGCTCCCGCTTCGATGAATATCTCAATATATCCCCGGCGCATGGCTTCCAATAATATTTGCTGGGTGCCAGGAAGAATAATGGTCCTGATTTCAGGATGAATTTTCTTGCCTTTCATAATCTGAGCCGCTATCTGCAGGTCTTCAATCCGGCCATTGGTACAGGAACCAATTACCACCTGATCCAGGACTACTCCAGCGGCTTCACTGATAGGCCGGGTGTTCTCCGGCAAATGAGGAAAGGCTACCACTGGTTCCAGCTTGGATACATCATATTCCCGTACTTCACTATAAACTGCATCAGGATCTGATTTATAGATGGTGAAAGGCCTCTTAGCCCTTTTCTTTACATAATCCAGGGTTATTTCATCCGCTTGAATGATACCATTCTTGCCTCCCGCCTCAATAGCCATATTGGCCATGGTAAAGCGATTATCTATGGAAAGTTTTTCAATAACTTCACCGGTAAATTCCATAGACATATAGCGGGCCCCTTCCACTCCAATATCACCAATGGTGTGAAGGATCAGGTCTTTACCTCCTACCCATGGGGGCAATTCTCCATAATATATAAACTTGATGGATTCAGGTACCTTGAACCAAGCTTCTCCGGTAGCCATGGCGGCGGCCATATCGGTAGACCCCACTCCAGTAGCAAAAGCCCCTAATGCTCCATAGGTACAGGTATGAGAATCAGCTCCGATAATTAAATCTCCCGGCAGCACCAATCCCTGTTCCGGCAGCAGGCAGTGTTCAATTCCCATCTGGCCTATTTCAAAATAGTTTTTAATCCCGTACTGCCCGGCAAATTCCCTCATTAACTTGCACTGTTCGGCGGATTTAATATCCTTGTTGGGGGCGAAATGGTCCGGCACCAATACTATCTTATTCTGATCAAAAACCTCATCCAGCTCCAGCCGCTTGAATTCTGATATAGCTACCGGTGCGGTAACATCGTTACCCAGTACCACATCCAGTCGGCAATTCAAGAGTTCTCCCGGCTCTACATAGTCTCTTCCAGCATGGGCGGCCAGAATCTTTTGACTAATGGTCATTCCCATGTGAGCAGCTCCTTTCCCTGGGCATCTTTATTCCCCATTACTTGTTGTATCTCTATTGTTTTCATAATAGTATTTGTTAATAGCGTTAATATAGGATTTAACACTGGCTTCGATTATATCAGTACTCAAACCCCGACCATTATAGGTATTACCACCGATTTCGATGCGGGATAAGACTTCCCCTAAGGCATCTTTACCACTGCCAATGGCGTTCAGTTTATAATCCAGCATATGGCCATAGATGTCAGTGATACGATCTACTGCCTTGCAGCCCGCATCCACCGGTCCATCTCCCGTAGCGGCAGCTTCAAAAGTCATATTGTCTATCTGCAGTTTAACGGTAGCGGTAGGCACCACCGCGGTACCAGCCGACACATGCAGGTAGGAAAGGCTGAAGCGCTCGGGAATGGCCCAAACCCTATCTTTAACCAGAGCTTCCAGGTCATCGTTGGTTACCTGTTTCTTCTTGTCTGCAATTTCCTTGAACCCCATAAAAGCCTTTTCCATCTCCTCTTCATCCAGGAAATAGCCCAATTCTTCCATGTGGTCCTTGAAGGCATGGCGCCCTGAATGTTTGCCCAGGATCAGATTACTCTGGTTGAGGCCAATTAATTCAGGACTCATTATCTCATAGGTAGAACGGTCCTTCAGAACTCCATCCTGGTGAATTCCGGATTCGTGTAGGAAAGCGTTCTTTCCGATTATAGCTTTATTGGACTGTACATTCATCCCGGTCAGAGAACTGACCAGGCGACTGGTACGATATATTTCCCCGTAATTGATATTAATCTCTTTCTCGTAAAAGGCCTTACGGGTATAAAGGGCCATTATTATTTCTTCCAGGGCTGCATTGCCCGCTCTTTCCCCGATCCCATTTACTGCGCATTCCACCTGCCGGGCCCCATTCAGTATCCCGGCCAGGGAATTGGCTACTGCCAAGCCCAGATCATCATGGCAATGAACACCGATCACCGCCTGATCGATATTGGGTACCTTATCCATGATGGTTTTAATAAAAGCTCCAAACTCCTCGGGTATGGCATAGCCTACCGTGTCCGGCAGATTAACCGTAGTGGCACCGGCTTCAATAACCTTTTGTACCACCAGAGCCAGGTAATCAGGATCACTTCTGGAGGCATCCTCAGCCGAAAACTCTACATCGCTGCAGTACCTTTTAGCGTATTTAACTGCCTCCACCGCCTGTACCAGGACTTCATCCCGGGACTTGTGCAGTTTATATTTGAGATGTATGGGCGAAGTGGCCAAAAAGGTATGTATCCTGGGGTTTTCAGCCCCTTTCAGGGCTTCCCAGGTCCGATCTATATCGGACCGGCTAGCCCGGCACAAGCCAGCTATAACCGGTCCTTTAACCGCATCAGCGATCCTTTTTACCGCTTTGAAATCTCCAGGGGAAGAAACGGGAAATCCAGCTTCAATAATATCTACACCCAGGCGAGCCAGCTGCATAGCGATTTCCAGCTTTTCCTCTTCATTTAAGCTTACTCCCGGCGATTGTTCGCCATCCCGCAGTGTAGTATCGAAAAGATAGACCCGATTCTTATTTACCATTCCAAAACCTCCTATATTACTCTCAGAAGAGCAATACTACTTGCTATCCTTCAGCCAAGGCATCATGGCTCTTAAATCAGCCCCTACTTCTTCAATTAAATGTTCCCGGTTTTGCCTTCTTAAGGCATTGAACTGGGGCCGCCCTACCTGGTTTTCCAGCAGCCAGTCTTTGGCAAATTTGCCTTCCTGGATTTCTTTCAGGGCTTCATACATGGCATAACGGCTCTCTTCTCCAATAATTTCTGGTCCCTTAATATAGTCGCCCCATTCAGCAGTGTCGCTGATGGAATATCTCATATAGCCCATGCCGCCTTCATACATGAGGTCCACAATGAGTTTTAGCTCATGCATACATTCAAAATAGGCAATCTCTGGCTGATATCCTGCTTCTACCAGGGTTTCGAAGCCAGCTTTGACCAGTTCGGTTACTCCTCCGCAAAGTACGCATTGTTCGCCAAAAAGGTCGGTTTCGGTTTCTTCCATAAAGGTAGTTTCAATTACTCCGGCCCGGGTACAGCCGATACCACAGGCAAAAGCCAAGGCCAAATCCTGGGCTTTTCCACTGTAATCCTGCTCTACCGCTATCAGACCCGGAACTCCGGCTCCTTTAACATACATACGTCTCACCAGATGACCCGGTCCCTTGGGGGCTACCATAAACACGTCCACAAAAGCTGGGGGCATGATTTGACCGAAGTGAATATTAAATCCATGGGAAAATCCCAGGGCATTCCCTTCCTGCAAATAGGGTTTGATTTCATTATTATAAACCGAGGCTTGAGTCTGGTCGGGCAGAAGAATATGAATAATATCCGCTGCTTGGGCTGCTTCGGCTACGCTCATGGGCTGAAGCCCGGCTGCTATGACTGCATCCCATTCCTTTTGGGTCTCTTCATCTATGGGTTTTCTAATTCCAACGATTACCTTACATCCGCTTTCCTTAAGATTCTGAGCCTGAGCATGACCCTGGGAACCAAAGCCCATTACCGCTATAGTTTTACCTTTTAGTAGATCTAGATTAGCATCCGCATCATAATACATTTTCGCCATTAATATCATCCTCCTGATTTTTTTAATCTTTGATTACCCTGCGAAAAGTTTCATTTCGATGAATAATCATCTTTATGTTATCGGGATCAATATCCCGAGGTTAACTAAATGCTGTGCCCGGGACCGCGAACAATAGCTATTTTCCCGGTTCTAACTAGTTCCAATATGCCAAAGGGCTTGAGGGAATCCTCTATGGCTTCCATTTTACCGGCATCTCCTGTAGCTTCAATAATCAGGGTATTCTTGCCAATATCCACGATGCGGGCTCTGAATATTTCTACCAACTGTACAATCTCGGAGCGAACACCCGGATCAGCCTTGACCTTGATTAAAATCAGCTCCCTTTCCACCAGCCGCTCTTCGGTAATATCCACCACTTTAATTACATCCACCAGTTTATAGAGCTGCTTGCTTACCTGTTCGATTATCTTATCATCACCTGTTACCACCACAGTCATACGAGATATACTGGGATTTTCAGTTTGCCCTACTGCCAGGCTTTCAATATTATATCCTCTTCTGCGAAACATGGTGGCCACCCGGGTTAATACTCCCGGTT
>JAAYJK010000066.1 GCA_012522955.1 Syntrophomonadaceae bacterium | reverse complement strand
TCACAGTATGGAATTTCGTTTAACCGAAGAACAAGAAATGATCAGGCAGATGGCAGCCGATTTTGCAACTAATGAAATTATTCCCTATTGCGCTGAATGGGATAATAGGAAGGAAATTCCTTTCGCCACACTAGCCAAAATGCAGGAGTTGGGCTTTATGACCATTGGAGTACCACTTGAATATGGCGGAGATGGTCTGGATACTATATCCAGGTGTCTGGTCTGTGAAGAGATAGCCAAAGGCGATGCTGGTATGGCTACTACCATAGTTGCTTCCACCCTCTTAGCTTCTGATCCCATCCTGCTAGGTGCTAACCACGATCAGAAGAAATGGTGGTACGGACGTCATCTGGAAGGTGCTGTGTGTGGATTTTGTTTAACCGAACCCAGTGCCGGTTCCGATGCTCTCGGGATGTCCACCAGGTGTATAAAAGATGGAGACCACTATGTCATAAATGGAACCAAACAGTTTATTACCAACGGAGGTATTGCGTTGCAGTTCAGCGTGATGGCTACCCTGGATAAGAAACTTGGTAATAAAGGTATTTGTGCCTTTATGGTGGATAGAAACTGGCCTGGAGTGTCCATTGGCAAGGAGGAAGATAAGTTAGGCATTAGAAGTACCAGTACCACTCAGGTTACTTTTGAAGATGTACGAGTTCCGGTTTCCATGAGGCTGGGCCAGGAAGGTGATGGCTTAGGGATATTAATGGAAACCCTGGACATGTCCCGTGCAGCAGTAGCTGCTATGGCAACTGGTATTGCCACTGCCTCTCTGGAAGCGGCTATAAGTTATGCCAACCAAAGACAGCAATTTGGCCAGCCTATCGCTGCCTTACAGGCTATTCAGTTCATGTTGGCGGACATGGCGGTAAGGTCTGAAGCATCTCGTTTATTATACTTAAAGGCTGCTTATTTGCAGGATGTGGGAGGAAAATACAAGAGCGTTTCTTCTATGGCCAAGCTACATGCCGGTGATGCGGCAATGCACAATGCCGTCGATGCGGTTCAGGTATTTGGTGGTTATGGCTATACCAAAGAGTATCCCGTGGAGAAGTACATGCGTGATGCAAAAATTATGCAGATTTTCGAGGGTACTGCCCAGGTACAAAGGATGGTTATCGGTAAATATCTAAGCAAAGATGGATATACGGTTTTTGATTAAGATACAAATGATTCATAGGCCTCATTGGATCCCCACCATCAATTTCAATATTCCCTGACACATTATTTATATACCAATCAGGGTTGGATATTGGTAAAGCCGGTAAAGATGCCAAAACAAGAAAAGCAATCCTGCTTATACTTCAGGTTTCCCCATAGGCTTGCCCGCCTCCATAAGCACTTTGCTGCCCAGTAAGAAAAATCCCTCTACAAATATTAGCAAGCCTGTTCCTATCAAGAGCCATTCTATTTTTATTAGGTCGGCCAGGGGGCCAAACAGCAGCATACCTAAAGGCATCATGGTGCTGGATATCATGCTCAAAACCCCAAATATCCTGCCCAAAAAATCAGCCTCTACTTTTTCCTGTAATAATACGGTAAAGGGAGTGTGAAAGATGGGCATTACTATTCCGGCCAAACCCATGAAAAACAGGTAGATCCAAAAGATTGGGGTAATGCCCAGGGCAATGGTAGAAGCTCCGATGACCAGGATGGATAAGGAAAGGGAGTGAGTCCTGTTTCTAAATCCGCCCCAGGAAGCAATTATGAGGCCGCCCAGCATCATACCAAGGGAAAAGGCTACTTCGATGGCGGTCAAACGCCAAACATCTCCGCCAAAGCTGCGGGTTACCTGTAAAGGGGTTAAAAATGCTACCGGTGCCACCAGGATGAAATAGAGAGCACAAAATAAAAACAACTGCTTTAAGTAACTATTTTGATTGATGTATTTAAATCCGGCCTGCATATCGCGAAAATAACCGGTATCTGACTTTTCCCTGGCTTTGGCATGAACCGGTACCTGCAAAAACACTAAGAGTATCGAAACAGCCACAGCGGCGGTTACTACGTCAATAAAGAATATTATTTCAATGCTGGTCAGGGTCAGCAAGGCGGCGCTGAGCATAGGTGAAACCAGCATGATCGCGGATTGTATACTGCTGTTGCTGCCGTTGACCCGGGTAAGCTTATCGACCGGAACCAACTGAGGAACTAAGGCTCCTACCGTCGGCATTTGAACAGCGGTTCCCAAGGCCCGGATAGCTGATACTACAAAGAGCAGCCATAGCATATCATAGCCCAGTAAAAACAGAATTGCCAGGACCAAAGTAGATATGGCAATGGCGGAATCCGAGAGAATAATCAGCAATTTGCGGCTGTAACGGTCAGCCCAGACTCCGGCAAAGGGAGAAAGAAAAAAGGTAGGGAGGAAACCAAAAATTATATATATGGTCATCATTAATCCCGATTGGGTGCTTAAAGTGATGTGCCAAAAAATAGCATACTGAACCAATGACGAACCAAACAGGGATATGTTCTGGCTGAGCAAAAATAGTACTATATTTTTTATCCAGTTGTCAGATATTGATTCTGCTGACAAAACAGAACCTCCTTAATAATCTTGCCTGGTTTCCTGGGAAGAGATTTTAAGAAAAATCAGGTCCAGCTAAAGTCACCGTCAGTTTTCCCTGCAGCATGGTATTTTATCTGCGTGATGATACTTGTGGTCCGCCGAGTCAATAGTTTGGGCGCCAATGAATACCTGATCCTGGGTCTGCCGCAAAATGGAGGTCAATAATTGAATATACGGCTTTTGCATGTTCATGATCACTAGAATAATTTACTACAATCCTGCTACGGTGACAATAGGGTTATAAGCTTGTCCAATATCCCTCTTTTTTCATTTTGGTCTTGGTGAATGTCCGGGTCTCTACGTGGTTAATTAAGATAGCTTAAAACCGGCTCATAAAATATAATGTGTCACAAGCAATTATGAAAAGAGGATTATGATAGAATAAAATTAATTCAGCATGAGCAGGCCAGCTATGAAGGTAATTATCCAGCGGAGGCCTTTAGGCTGGAAGGAGTGAAGGAGTGAGATTATATGAAATGTATGCTGTGTCGAAGACAATTGGCAATAATTAAATGCCTTCAATGCCAGATTCCGCTCTGCCAGGAGTGCGCAAGCTTATACCTGGTAGGGAATGGCTGTTCTCCCTACCCGGCTTTTTTATGTCCCAGCTGTTATCAGGAATACAGTTCGGACAATTGGTAAAGGTCATGTACCTAGTAGATGAGAAGGTGGCGTTAGGCCTCTAGAGAGGCTATCCCAAGAAAAGACCATTATGTTTTGTGAGCACGAAAATCCCTTTGAAAACATGACAGCTAGCCCGCCATAACGATGAGGGTTCATTTCTGACCCCTTCTTTTTCCAGGTTTAGGTCGGACTAGGAGTACTCATTCGATTCAGTTTTTAATAAGCAGTAAGACCTACTTGCATTCATCAATTAATTCCTTAAATCCGGGCAAGGCCCTCTCTATAGTGCCGGAATCTACACAGTAGGCTATGCGTACATAGCCTGGACAGCCAAAGGAAGTGCCGGGGACCATAAGTATGTTCTTTTGCTTGGCCCGGGTGCAAAATTCAAGGTCATCATCTAGGGGAGTTTTAACAAAGAGATAAAAAGCCCCTTGAGGTTTAATGCATTCATAGCCGAAGGACATTAGGCTTTGGTATAAGAGTTCCCGATTTCGGTTGTAGGTATCGATATCCACTTTGGCATCCAGACAGCGAGCGATAACCCTCTGGAACAGGGAAGGAGCATTTACAAAACCCAAGATGCGAGTAGCAATATTAGCGGCCGCAACTACATCTTCATGATCAGCCACCGAATCAGGAATGACCAGATAACCAATTCTTTCCCCGGGCAGGGATAAAGATTTACTAAAAGAGTAAGCGACAATGGTGTTTTCATAATACTTGCTCAGATAAGGTACTTCAGTATTATCATAAGCCAGTTCCCGATAGGGTTCATCTGAAATAAGATAAATATGGCTATTAAATTCTTTTTGTTTTTCCCGTAAGATATTCGCTAGCTTTATTATGGTAGCTTCCGAATAGATGACCCCGGTGGGATTATTGGGGGAGTTGATAATAACGGCCTTAGTTTTTAGGCTGATTTTCTCCTGGAATTCCTGTAGATAGGGCTGGAAATCAAGAGTATTGGGCGATATGGTCACCAGTTTAGCCTGGTAATTGGACACGTAATTGCGGTATTCACCGAAAAACGGGGCAAAAGTGATAACTTCATCTCCCGGGTTGAGCAGGGTTTTGAATATAACATTAAGACCACCAGCGGCCCCAACCGTCATAATTATATGGTCCTGGTTAAAATCGGTGCTGAATTTAAGGTTGATGGAATTTGCTATGGCGGCCCTTACCTCTTCATAGCCCGAGTTATTCATATACCCATGAATGCTCATAGGCTCTTCGCTGTTGATTATTTCCAAGATAGCTTCTTTTACTGAATCCGGGGTCGCTACATTAGGGTTACCCAGGCTAAAATCAAATACCTTGTCGGCTCCATGGATTTCGGCCAACCTTTTGCCTTCTTCAAACATAGCTCGAATAATCGAACTATTCTTAACCTGCTCCCGCATTTGTTCTGCTATCATAATATCAAACCTCTCTTAATAAATTGGATTAACAGCCTGAGATGGCTCAATTGCTTAGGCCCAGCATACCACTGCCTATAAGGTAATTCAAGATGGATTTGCTCAGTGTTTCCAATCGCCAAAGAATCGTAGGGGCGGTCTTTGACTGCCCGTTTCCTAATTTAACCAAGGGGCAAAGCCCCTTGGTTAAATTATTCTACAATTAAGCTTGTAAAGCCATGTTCGGGTTCTGATCCCGTGACCATGCTTGATTATCTCCGTTTAAAATCAGCAAGGTATCCCATACCTTTATCGCCGTAAACAGTTCTACTCTAGTTGCCATTTTAGACAGGTCAATTTCCAGGATTTGTTCGATTCGGTTAATGCGATAATACAGGGTATTAACATGAATATTCAGGCTATCGGCAGTGGCTTTAATATTGACACAAGTATCCAGCAATCTTCTCAAGGTAGGCAATAGTTCACCGTCATTCTTATTGTCATGCTTAATTAAGCGCCCTAATTTCTGGTTGCAGTATTCAGTGATCTGCTGTATATCCTGAGAAAATATAGGCTGGTAGATGCCCAGCTCCGAAAAATTTTGCACCACGTTGCTACTCCCCATTAACCCGTTCAAAATCATGGCTATGCGAGCCTCATTTAAGCTTTTTTCCATATCAATCAAAGGATATACTCGACCTGCACCCAATACCGTGTTGATTTGGAATCTTTTTTCCAGGGTATCCTTAAAGGCTGTCAAATCCATATTGAGGTCACCGCTTGGATCCAGGGCAGGATTGACTGGAATAATAAAAGCCAATTGATCTTGATGATAAAGGGAAATGGGCTTTAAATTGTTCCTGAGCCAGTATTCATTGCCATAAAGGCATATAAGCTCCAGATCCTCGGTTATCTGCTGGGCTTCGGTCTGCAGCAATACTAAGAAACAAGGCCTTTCCACTTCCAGTTCAGTATCGCTAAGCTGTAAAATATCCATCAGGTTGGCTCGATTGGAGGTAAAAAGGTATTCGGTCAGCTTCTTTTTAAAAAGAGCACTGCCATGGTTCATTTTAGAGAAATAACATTTTACCGCTAATCTGCTTTCTTTCAGTATAGCCAGTACCTGGGACAGCTTACTTTTCTTCAGGTTTTTTACAATCACATAAGCATTTCTGCCATTGACAGCAATCCGGTAGTAAAGGCTGTTTTCTTCTCCTTCGTTATGATAATACTCATTTTTCCCCATAGCGACGGGGATATCCAGGAATAAGCTGTCGATAAGGGCTGGACTTCTTTTCTCGGGAAAGAAGATTTTACCATGATGATCAGCAATAATGATGGAATGTTGCAGTATCTTTTCCAGATATTCGCCTATATAGGTCAGCCCATAGTCAAGAACACCCTCAATCAACAGATCAGTATTCTTTATTGCTGTTATCATTTATACTACCCTCTTTCCTTTTCATTCGACTATTTATTTAGCAAATAGTATGCCAACTTAGATATTTCAATACAAGCTTACTCCTTAGGGGGGTTTGAAGCCAGGCAGTTTTGAAACCATCCCAAAATGGAACAATGTGCTTGCCACAATTGCCAAGGAATGTGCTATTATGAGAATTAAATAGCAAAGTTGCAGGAGAGACACAGCAATTTTTTATTCCGGTGTATTTAATTAAACTTATTCTTGACTAAGGGGGGGAATGTGGATGAAACTGGAAAACGCTCTCAGTCCGATGATAAGGAACCGTAGTATCTTAACGCAAACAGTCGAACTAGAAGCCAGAGAATTGATCAAAAAGATTAAGCAATTAAAGCTGGATGTAATTAATCAGCGGATAGAAAAAAAGGCCATTAGCTTGATAAGGCCCGAAGTGCTTGATTCCTGGATCCGCTCCTTTAATTATGGACTAAGTGTTTATGACTATAATTATGCCCCGGCCCTGGACAAGGATGCCCTGCAGCAGCGATGCCAGGAGAAAGCTTCCCTCTTGGAATCCGCTGAACCCTTTATTCAGCAATTGTCTACCATGTTAACCGATTCCCAATGCATAATACTGCTCAGTGATGAAGCAGGGAGCATGCTGCGGGTATTGGAGGGAAGTAAAAATCTGGAGGATCAGAATAAGCGCTTTAAATTGGTGGCTGGTTCGATTTGGAATGAAGCAACGGTTGGTACCTGCGCCCATGGTATCAGTTTGATACATGGTATTCCTATGCAGATTTCCGGGCCGGAACACTACTGCGAAAAGTATGATGATATTTTCTGCTCTTCGGCACCTATATTTGATGGTAACCATAATTTATCCGGCACCCTTTCTATTGTCAGCCCCAGTTTTCATCAACAAAATGCTCACTCCCTGGGTCTAGTGGTTTCTATGGTCTGGGGAATACAAAAAGATATACAGATGGGGTTTAACAAGGAATTGCTGCATTTAACCCTGGACTCGGCCGATAAGGGTGTTATGACCATTAACAAAAGTGGTATTATAACCCAGGCCAATACCATGGCCAATAGCTTTTTTCAGCAACTCTTGGAACATGAGTTGATCGGGATGCCATACCAAAGCGTGTTGGGACCACTGCCTTTTATTGAATCGGTTTTGAAAAACTCTCAGGCAGTGTTCGATACCGAAGTATACCTGGAACGCTGGAATCAACGCATTACCATGCTTTCAGTAAGGGCTATACTGGATAACGCCGGGCAAAACCTGGGCTTGGTCTTGGCTTTTAAAAAGAATGGCCTGTTCCGTAAGAGCAGCAGCAAAGGGCATAATCTAGCCGCCAAGTTTTCCTTTGCTGATATTTTAGGGGATGCCCCGGATTTACTGGATAACATTGATGTTTCCCGCCGCTTTTCCCGTTTGGATGCCAATATTCTAATTCAGGGGGAGAGCGGCACCGGCAAGGAAATGTTTGCCCATGCCATACACCAGGAAAGCCGTCCTGACGGCCCCTTTGTAGCGGTAAACTGCGCGGCAATTCCCAGTACTCTTATTGAAAGTGAACTATTTGGCTATGAAGCCGGTTCATTTACCGGAGCAGAAAAACAGGGGCGTCGGGGTAAAATTGAGTTGGCCCATGGGGGAACCCTATTCCTGGATGAAATTGGCGATATGCCACTGGAATTGCAGCCTGTTTTATTGAGGGTCTTGGATGAAAAACGGGTTATGCGACTGGGTTCCAGCCTCTACTTGCCGGTTGATTTCAGGCTTATTTCCGCTACCAACCATGATTTATCCCAACTAGTGGAGAGCCAGCGCTTTCGTCAAGACCTTTTGTACCGCCTGCAGGTATTGCAAATCAATATCCCGCCCCTGAGAAATCGAGGGCAGGACATTATTCTAATGGCCCGGCATTTTGCCCAAAAGATTGCAGCCAAGCAAGGTATAGAGGTACCGGAATTAAGTGACGCACTGCTTATGGCTTTATTGAATTATGACTGGCCGGGCAATGTACGGCAATTGGAAAACACCATACTATATGCCGTGAATGTTTGCCGTGGCTCAATAGTAGGCCCCCAACACCTGCCGGCCAATATTCAGGAAGAGGTACAGCATTTAATTGCCGATACTGCAGAGCCTGCCAGCAAGAACCTGCCCATAAAAGAGATTGAAAAGATATTCATTCAAGATGCCCTGCTGCAAAGTAACCACAATATATCCGACGCCGCCCTCCGGCTAAATATGAGCCGTTCTACCCTTTATCGCAAGATTAAAGAATATCAGCTTAAGACCAAATAATCCGAGGCTGTCCCCAAAGGACAGCCTCGGATTTTAATTATCAGCATTTTAATCAGAGTGAATTAACCTAAAGCAACTACGCTCTTGCCAGCCAGATAACCAAAGGTGAAAGCACGACCGTGGCTGTTGCCGGGCAGGTTTACGCAATAGTCGTTGGAATAGTAGTTGCCGGAGGCATTCCCGGCCGCGTATAGACCCGGGATAACGTTTTGTTCTTCATCCAATACTTGCAACTGCTCGTTGATCTTCAAACCGCCCAGGGTGACTAGGAGGGCAGTTCCTAATGGTGCGGCATAGAAAGTTGCTTTTTCAATAGTGGTTAAACAGTCTGCCCGCTTGCCATAATCCAGATCTTCCCCTTGCTGGGCCAGTTCATTGTAACGAGCCACTGTCTTCAATAAAGCTTCTTTGGGAACTTCAATTTTATCAGCTAATTCTTCCAGGGTTTCCGCGCTTCTGATATAGCCTTTGTCAACATAAGCTTTTACATTCTCGGGACTATGGAAATTGGTCCGCATATCCTTACAGGCAACCAATTTAAAGGAAGGTGCTTCTTCCTCCCACTTAGCATCCCAAATGGCCCATCTGACCAAGTCCGGCTGTTGACGCTGGGCATTACAGAGGTAGGCATAGGGAAGCTCCTCATTGCAGTAACGCATGCCCCGTTCATTGACATTCAACCAGGGCTGCCGCATTAAAGCATCGGCCAGAATGGGAGCTCCCGGAACCGCAAAGTCAAAATACATAGGGGCATGGGGGAATTCATCCATGGCCGCCCCGATCCACATACCCATTTTTTGACCGTCCCCGGTATTGATGGGGCCGTTTACCATTTCGAACATATTGGCTTGGATGTACTTGGTGGAAGGGATATAATACTCCCGCATTTCCTGATCCGCATTGTAATCGCCGGAACAGAGGATAATTCCCTTATTGCCTACAAACTTGGTATAAGCTCCTTCAGCACCGCCAATAACTGCTGTAACCCGCCCTTTCTCTTCTCTAGCTAGCTGTACGGCAGGGGTCTCATAATAGAATTGGACTCCAGCATCTAAACAACCTTGTTTCAGTGTGTAACGCATGGAAGCTGTCCAGGGATCGGTTCCCTTGGGCGCGTCGGCTATAGCTGCTTCACTGGGATCCATTCTAAAGCTCAGGGTTGGAAAGCCTTTTATTGTAGTTCCTGGAGTTACGGTTTCATCCAAGGGCACCGGTTTGGGTTGACAGCCATAAGTTTCTGCTTTGGCCATAATCCAGTCTGCAACCATACCGCTGTTTTCAGCCCACAGGTTAACCACTCTCTGGTTGGCTTTGTAAGCATTGTACCTCATGATTTCCTGAACCGCTTCCATTTTATTGATTTCGTTGTTGATCTGTTTTTGCATCTTACTACCAATTGCTCCATAGTCATTGCCACGGAAGTTTACATTAGCAGTCTTTTCCAAAATAACTACTTTAGCCCCTTCTTCAGCAGCGGACCTAGCAGCGCACAAACCGGACATTCCTGCTCCCACCACCACTACATCAGCAGTTACAGTTTCTTTAATGGCACTGTCTGCAATGGGATCCGGTTTCTTCAAAAAGCTGGGAGTAGCACCTTCTACTGGCGTTTCGGCGGGAGCTGGGGTTTCTTCATTGGGGCTGCAACCAATTAAGGTGCCAGCCGAAGCAAGGGCTACCGTACCGACCGCTGCTCCTTTGATGAATGACCTCCTGGAAACTCCTTTGTTATTTTCTTCATTACTCATGGTATCTCCCCTTTCTTCCTCTCTCAATTATCTTGCCTGCTACCTATGGGTTTAGCTGCTGATAGAAAGAGTATGAGCATATTTAAAACATGCCTATTTACATTTAGGTCTTATTATAAAGTTTAGCACATCAGAGCGATATTTCATCGGAGGCCTATACGAAGATTTACCCTTTCGTACTGTGAATTCTTACAATGGGGTGCCAAAAGCGGAGCCGTTAGAAAGCAGTTGTTCGTGAATGCCGGGGGCCAAAACGGTTATTAGCTATTTTTTGCCCTTTAGCCAAGGGATAAGGGAGGCAAATGCCAGGGGGGGACTGGCCCTCAGATGAATGGCTCCATGGTTTTGCTGACGGGCAAGCTTTCTTGAACCAATTGGGTCGGCATTTAAAGGTAGAATTAATAAAGGCCGGATATGGTAGTCTGGTTCCTTCTTCGGATGAAAGGTTTTGGGGCAGAACCGGTTTTAACAATTCCTTGCCTTCAGATTTATTGTACACCAGTAATTGGTCAGAAAGACATGCCGCCTTTGTATGTGGACTGGGGACATTCGGGCTGTCCGAAGGTCTTATCACTTCAAAAGGCATGGCAGGAAGATTTGGCAGCATTATCACCGAAATGTACCTGTCCCCGGATCGGAGAGAATACCAGAATGTCGATGAATGCTGTACCAGATGCGGCAAATGCGCAAAGAATTGCCCGGTTAATGCCATATCCTTGGAAGAGGGCAAAAATCACAGCATTTGCTCCAAGTTCCTGGGCCAGATTTTAGAGAAATATTGGCCTCGTTATGGATGTGGTAAATGTCAGATTAACGTGCCCTGTGAGTCCAAGATTCCGCAGAAAAATAATGAGAATACAAATTAATCCCTTCTCAACCCAAGGTTGCTGCTCCTACAAATTTCATAGTGCTGTTTAGCATAAGTCCAAATATGTTCTTTAACCCTCTTGTGTGTATCGCTGGAAAATAGGGGCGTTTTGGGAAAATTATCGCTAATAATTGCGAAAATTTCATGCCCTACAAGCAGGGAAGCTGCTTGTTCTTGACGAAAGAAAATGGATAGTGGAATCGCTGTGGGCTTAGATTCGAGCAGTCAGCAGATAAATACTGCCGTTGGCCTTAATAAGCCCATGAGATTGTCCAGAACGACAAGTTTGTAGTATTATGTATCTTAGTTAGGAGATCCAAGGGCTATCGTATCAATACGATAAAACCAGATTAAAGGAGGAGAAAGTATGATAACCAGAAGAAACAAGAAATTAGCCTTATTGCTGGCAATGATGTTGATATTGAGCATTTTTGCCGGTTGCGGAGGCGGGACTGAGGAAGAACAGCAGCCGGTAGGAGAGAAGGCTACTATTCCGGTGGGTATCAATGTTGAGCTTTCAGGTGCGGTGGCCAGCTATGGCAGCAACGCTAGGGATGGTGCAGTTCTGGCCATTGAAGAGATTAATGCCGCTGGCGGTGTACTGGGACAGCAGCTGGAAGGTCTGCAAAGAGACTGTAAATCTACGGCTGACGAAGCTATGAGTGTAAGCGCGGCTCTGGTAGGGGAAAACATCGTAGCTCAACTAGGACCTCTCACCAGTGGTGACGTAGCCGGCAGTACACCTATTATGATGGATAATAAAATTCCCCTGATTGCTCCCGCAGCCACTGCTGCCAATGTAACCGTTGATGAAAAAACTGGAGAAACTAGGGCCTACATTTTTCGGGTATGTTTTATAGATCCTTTCCAGGGAACATTGATGGCCCAATTCGCAGCTGACAACCTTAAAGCCAAGACAGCTGCCATTTATGCCGACACTTCCAGTGATTATGGCAAGGGACTGGCGGCTTACTTCAAACAGACCTTTATAGAGAAGGGCGGTACCATTATAGCCGAAGAGGGATTTGTAAGCGGAGACCGTGATTTTAATGCTACTCTGACCAAAATCAAAGGCAGCAACCCTGATTTTATTTATGTACCCGGATACTATCAGGAAGTAGCTCCCTTGATTAAACAAGCCCGTGAACTGAACATAACTGCTCCCATAGGCGGGGGAGATGGTTGGGATTCTCCGGATATGCTCAGTGTTGCCGGAGCAGAGGCTCTGAACAATACTTTCTTTACCAACCATTATTCCTCACAGGATACTGACCCCCAAGTAGTAGCCTTCGTAGAAGCCTTCAAAGCCAAGTACGATAAAGAACCCGACGCTTTTGCAGCCCTGGGTTATGATTGCGCTCAATTGCTGGTTCAGGCTATAAAGGATGCTAATTCTACTGATCCGCAAAAGATCACTGATGCTCTGGCCAACATCAAGGACTTTGTCGGGGTTACCGGTAAAATGACTATCGATGAACAACATAACCCGATCAAGGCTGGAGTGGTCATTGAGTTCAAGGATGGAGCCCAGACGGTTAACACTAGAATTCAGCCATAATGAATGATATGCTCTAGGAGAGGGAGGGCTTGCCCTCTCTTTCCTTTTAAGTAGTAATAGAAGGAAGTGGCTAATTTGCTTGAATTTTCACAACAAATGATTAACGGATTATCCCTGGGAGCTATTTATGCTCTCATTGCCTTGGGTTATACCATGGTATATGGCATCATTAAATTGATCAATTTCGCTCATGGAGATATTATGATGGTGGGAGCCTATGTGGGGTTCTTCTCCATAACTCTCTTGGGTACTAATATTGTGGTGGCCATGCTGGTAGCTATGATATTTTGTGCTGCCCTGGGGGTTATTATGGAAAAAATCGCCTACCGTCCCCTGCGCAATTCTACCCGTATAGCAGCTTTGATAACAGCCATAGGACTATCGCTGTTTCTGGAGTATATAACCGTGGTTATTCTGGGGCCAGCTCAGAAGGTGTTTCCTGCCTCAGCCTTTCCGGTTAAAGTCTATAATATCGCGGGGTTGTCCATTTTAAACAAACAGATATTTGTATTTGTTTCAGCCGTACTATTGATGTTGATCCTACAGTACATCATAAAGAGAACCAAAACCGGCAAAGCCATGCGGGCAGTGTCTTTAGATCAGGAGGCCGCAGTACTGATGGGGATCAGCGTAGACCGAACTATTTCCATTACTTTTGCTATCGGTTCGGCTCTAGCCGCAGCAGCCGGGGTGATGATAGGGGTATATTATCAGACCATCAATCCTTTGATGGGAATCATTCCAGGACTTAAAGCATTTGTAGCTGCTGTGCTGGGGGGTATAGGCCTTATACCTGGAGCCATGGTAGGCGGATTCGTAATGGGCCTCTTGGAGACCATGGTAAGTGGTTATGGGAACAGCTTGTACCGGGATGCAGTAGCTTTTGGGGTACTGATTATAATATTGCTTATTAAACCAACCGGTTTGTTTGGCAAGAATACCGGCGAAAAAGTGTAGGTGAAGATAAATGCAAGAAAAAAGTAAGTCCTGGCTAAAATTTCTATCTGAAGTAATACTATTGGTACTGCTGTTTACCCTGGTGCAATATGCTCTAAGCGCAGGCTTGGTGAATCAGTCCTACCAGATTACTTTAACCTCCATGTGTATTAACGTCATTTTGGCGGTTAGCCTGAATCTGATCAATGGTTTTACCGGCCAGCTTTCCCTAGGTCATGCAGGCTTCATGGCGGTAGGTGCTTATGCGTCAGTTATTATTACCAATTTTATGGACTTGCCTTTCATTATAGGCATATTGGGGGGCTGCCTAGCCGCCGGCATTGCCGGGTTTGTGGTGGGAGTGCCCACCTTGAGGTTAAAAGGAGATTATCTGGCTATTGCTACCTTGGCCTTTGGCGAAATAATTCGAGTAGTCTTACAGAATATCGATTATGTCAATGGACCAGCGGGGATTGTGGGTATTACCAAGCTCACTACCTGGTCCTGGCTATACTGGGCCGCTATTCTTACTATACTGGTTATTGTTAACCTGATGAATTCAAGTTATGGCAGAGCCATCGTGTCTATTCGGGAAGATGAGGTAGCATCGGAACTAATGGGTATAAATACTACGGGCTATAAAGTGCTGGCCTTTGTTATCGGGGCTATGTTTGCTGGATTGGCTGGAGTTTTGTATGCTCACTATTTCTACATTATTAAGCCTGAGACTTTCAATTTTCTCAAATCCTTTGATATGCTGGTCATGGTGGTTCTGGGAGGTTTAGGTAGTACTACCGGAGCCGTGATAGCAGCCATTTTCATTACTTTCCTGACTCTGGCTCTGCAAAAATATGCTGCCATGCGCATGGTAATCTATTCCTTGATACTAATAATAGTAATGATTTACCGGCCGCAAGGACTGATGGGCACTAAAGAACTGAGCAGGAAGACTTTCGCCAGGATATGGGGTGGTAAAAAATGAGTTTATTGGAAATCAACAATTTGTATAAATCTTTTGGAGGACTAGGTGCGGTCATTAATTTTAATTTTAGTATTCAACCCCGGGAGTTAACTGGACTTATTGGACCCAATGGGGCTGGTAAAACTACGGTTTTTAACTTGATTACCGGGGTGTACAAACCCGATAAAGGTGAGATTTTATTCCAGGGACAGAATATTGCCGGCTTATCTCCCCATACTATTTGCCAAAAAGGAATTGCCCGTACTTTCCAGAATATAAGGCTGTTTAAAGATTTGAGTGTAATTGATAATGTAAAAATAGCCTTTCACAAGAATATAAGCTATAATCTGGCCAGCACTCTGATAAGACTGCCCGCCTTTTTTAAGGGAGAAGAGGCCATCGAATCCAAGGCCATGGAATATCTAAATATATTTAAGCTGGAACATAAACGGGATGAGATTGCATCTAACCTGCCCTATGGTGAGCAGCGCCGCCTGGAGATTGCCCGAGCTCTGGCCACTCAGCCTAAGCTCTTGATCCTGGATGAACCGGCAGCGGGAATGAATCCACAGGAAACCAAGGAGCTGATGGAACTTATTGAATGGGTGCGGGAGAAGTTCGAATTGTCAATTCTTTTGATTGAACATGATATGTCATTGGTTATGGGAGTGTGTGAGAGACTATATGTTTTGGACTATGGACAGGTAATAGCAGAAGGACTGCCGGAAGAAATACGCAATAACAAAAAAGTAATCGAAGCATATTTGGGCGAGGAGGTAGGAGAGTGCTAAAGGTAAAAGGAATCGACGTGTATTATGGCGCTATCCATGCTCTTAAAAATTTATCATTGGAAGTGGAAGAGGGAAGTATTGTTACCTTGATTGGTGCCAATGGAGCGGGAAAAACCACCACTCTTAAGAGCATATCAGGAATCCTGCGTCCCACCTCAGGCAGCATACTGTTTAAGGGGCAGGAACTGGTTAAAATAGCCCCGGAGAAGATAGTGGCCCTGGGTATTTCTCAGGTACCTGAAGGCCGCAGAGTTTTTCAAGAGATGTCGGTGTTGGAAAATCTGGAGATGGGCGCTTACCTGCGCAGTTACAAAAAAGGTATACAGGAGGATATGGATAATGTGTTCTCCCGTTTCCCCAGGTTGAAGGAGCGCCGTAAACAGTCGGCAGGAACCTTAAGTGGAGGGGAACAGCAGATGCTGGCTATTGGACGGGCATTAATGGCCAGACCTCAATTGCTCTTAATGGACGAACCCTCAATGGGCCTGGCTCCTCTCTTGGTAGTTGAGATTTTCAACATCATAAAAGATATTAATTCCCGCGGTACAACTATCTTGCTAGTTGAACAAAATGCCAACATGGCTTTGTCCATTGCCGATCAGGCCTATGTTATTGAGACCGGGGATATTGTCCTGCAGGGAGCAGCCAAAGAGCTGATGCAAAGCGAAGAGGTTAAAAAGGCTTATCTGGGAGGGTAGAGCTGTTAAGGCGGCTGGATTCACCAGTATTTTAAATTAATAGACTCAAGACAAGAGGAGGGATCCATTTATGAAGGTGAAGGAAAGAATGAACGAGCAGGTGATCTCCATCGATGAGGATAAGAGCCTTACCGAAGCATTTTATCTGCTAAAAGAAAATAATATAAGAAGATTGCCGGTGATGCATAAAGATAGGGTAGTAGGTATTGTTACCCTTAGTGACTTGAATAAAGCTGCTCCTTCTGCTGCCACCTCCCTCAGCATACATGAAATTAATTATTTATTGATGAAGACTAAAATCAAGAGTATTCTGCCCAAAGGCCAAAAGGTCATCAGCATTGGGCCGGATAGCTATATTGAAACCGCGGCCAAGTTCATGAGAGAGTACAAGGTTAGTGGATTGCCGGTTATTGATAATAAAGGAAAACTGGTAGGTATCGTTACTGAAACCGATATTTTTGATGCCTTGATCGATATCCTAGGAGTGAAACGCACCCACAGCCGCATCGATTTTTATGTAAAGGAAAGGCCGGGGACCCTAGCTGAAATTGCCGACATGATTGCCGATAAAGGAAAAAACATTCTTAATACGGTGGCCTATTATGATGCCAAAAGGGATATGTACAAGCTGATCTTTCGCTTGGAAGAACTGGAAGTAGACGATATAGTAAAAGAGCTTCGGGATAGATGCTATGAAGTAGAATCAGTTATCGTGCGTCAGGAAAATGATTAGCAGGCTTCTTATATGCAGGATACTCTACATCCTTTAAAGAAAATGAATAAGCTTAGCACTTAATGCGGCTCCAATCTTATAGAGCCCAGGCACCGAACGGAAGCAAGTATACAGGACATATTAAAAGCTTATAGTATATTTTTAATACTTAAAGCCTCTTTCTCCGGAATATGTCTAAGCATTAGTTTTAACTCTTCCAATTGGCCCAGGGCCAGAGCCTGGTTATGGTTGCCCACATAGGCCTTGACCTTGGCCATGGAAAATTCAATATTGTCCATTTCCTGATGATCCAGGAAGACCGGCCACCATCGGGCTGAATCAGCCCAGTTTTTTTCCACGGCTGCAGTACGCTTTAGAGCAGTATCCCACCCTTCCTGCTCTATTTCGCTTATGAGCAGGTTGATTTCTTTCGTCAGCTGATCAGTAGATGATTGCAGGGAATGATTGGTCCAAACCCCCATCCCCAATATGCCTATAAGTATAATTAACAAAGATAATAATAGCCGCATTACTTAAATATCCTCCTTGGCTTTTGACTTGATTTGGTAAAAAAAGTCTCCCTGGCTATCCAGACAGGCGAAAAGAACCGGTTTGAAATCCTTAATCCCATCCTTTTCCAGCTCCAAGCGCAGCCAATCCAGGCTAAGACCTAATTTGTCAAGATTTTCTCGGATAACCTGGCCATCAATAATCAAGGTAATCGGAATAAGCTCCGGGGGAGGGAAGATATCCATATCCCGGGGCTGCAGGGGGCGATTAGAAGATTTAAGTATTACACTGAGCTGGCCGCCGGTTTCTAGAATAGCGTAGGCTACATCGGAGATATTGTTCACATTTTTTTGCCGCAACTGTTCCAATAAATCATTGATGTTGTAGCGCAAGCGTTGCAGCTCGTCCTCCATTATCTGCGAGTTTTTTATCAGTATACTGGGTTTGCCGCAGATGATACCTCGTGCTCGTATGCTTTTTAAGGAAATATAGGATAAAGTAATTTCTGAGGCGAAAAGTATGAATATTGGAATGATACCGTTTATCAATGGGATGTTTGTATTTTGCATGGGAATAGCTGCCAGTTCAGCAATCATGATGATAACTACCAGTTCATAAGGCTGTAGCTGGCCTATCTGCTTTTTACCCATGATCCGCAAAGCGATTACGGTGGTTAGATATAGAATTAGGGTTCGAAGAATAACCAGAATCATTGACAATACCTTACTTTCGTTTTCGGCACTATCTTATTATTTGCCTAATGGGACCAATTTATTACTGGATATATGCAGGTCCTGCCATATCGTCTCAGTATCGGGTTAAGTGAGGGAGGCGTTG
>JAAYJK010000065.1 GCA_012522955.1 Syntrophomonadaceae bacterium | reverse complement strand
TCTATCAAATTGGTGCAGTACCCTATGTAATGGATGCAGTACCTTACATCAAAGATTCCCGTTCCTATGTACCGATGCGTTACCTGGCTGAAATGCTGGGTGCAGAAGTAACCTGGGAACAGGCTGACCAGACTGTAACTATGACTAATGGTGAAATTACTGTAGTATTTACCATCGGCAGCACCAGCTACACTGTAAATGGTGAAGCTTTGACTGCTGATGTAGCACCGGAAATCGTAAATGACAGAGCATATCTGCCTGCCCGCTTTGTTGCTGAAGCATTCGGAGCACAGGTAGGATGGGATGCAGGATTACAAACTGTACTTATCCAAAGGTAAATCATCCCTTAATAATTGGGGCATGCCATTAGGCATGCCCACTCTTTCTATAATTCATTCTTTAAATTAAGACAACTATGAGGAGATTATTAGGTACTTACATACGGCGCATCAGCCCGAGTACTTTTCCGACGATTTGTGCTTCATTGGTAATGATTGGCTGCATGCTGCTGTTTTCCGGTCTGAGCTCCAAATGATCACGATGTTTATAAAGCCTTTTTACGGTTGCCTCATCTTCCAGCAAAGCCACAACAATATCTCCATTATTGGCGTCAGGCTGTTCTCTTACGATGATAAAATCGCCATCAAAAATGCCTGCCTCGATCATGCTGTCACCTTTAACTTTCAGGATAAATGAAATGCCGCTGTGAACAAATTCACTGGGGATCGGCATATGTCCGTCGATATTCTGCTCAGCTAAAATCGGTGTACCCGCAGCAACTGTACCTACTACAGGAAGAAAAGTGGTATCACTGACCATTGATACATTTTGATTTTCTACGGGTATAACGGTTCTGGGCTTGGAGGGATCTTTTTTTAAAAGGCCCATTTCTTCCAGGTGGACCAGGTGGGCATGAACAGTAGAGCTGGATTTTAAACCAACTGCCTGGCCGATTTCACGTACTGACGGCGGATAGCCAGATTCCTTGATCTGTTTTTTAATAAAATCCATGATCCGTTTCTGGCGATCGGTCAATCTGGTTTTTTCTGTCATAGGGCACCCCCTTACTTAGAATTGACCAAATTATACCATATCTCTTACAGTAAAACAAATGTTCGCATTTATTTATTTCGCATAATGAGCACTCCTAATAGTTAGTCCAAGCCCAAACGTCTTTTTAAATACTTACTATTTTGTATAACACTAGGGTGATCAGGAACATAACCAGCAGCGATTTCATTATGATGGTAAGCAAGCTCGTAATTTCCCAGGCGGTCATAGCATACACACAGTTGGATATGCGGCAGCCATGTCCAGGCAGCATGATTTACAAATCCCTGATTATCTGGAGGTCTTTGAAGTTTCGTGGCCAGATCATACCAGAATGCTGCCTGCCGAAATTGATTGTTTGACATTAGATGATAGCCAATCCGACAACAAAACTCTGCTCGGGGAGTATCGTACATAAAGGATTTGAAAATATACTTTTCAACACTTTCCAGATCACCCAGATGGTAATAACAGTCGATCAGTTTGCTGCAGGCAGAAAGATTATCTTCAATCCAGCCTTCCCGACCGTTCAGGAATTTTTCATACCATTGGATGGCTTGCTCATATTTCTTATGATCATACAACTCATTGGCATAATAGTATTGATCCCGCGGAGAAAAGGCTTCCCCAGCTGCTAATCGCTTCTCGTAGATGTTGATATTGCGGTCTGAATCATGCCATTGGCTTTTATGTGTAACGGCAATATCACTGTGTAATATCCTGCCGTGAACTGCCAAGAATTCATGTACTGCTCCTATCCACTTAAAACCTTTCGAACGCTTTACCAGACGGCTTCTCCGCAGACTGCTGGTCACATTGCCATGATCGTCAAAACCCAGATTATAAATCATGGTAACTGAGTCTACTGACCAATCCAGGGTACTTTTAAGTTCCAATAATTTTTTTCGATCCTCAGGGAAAACTACATCATCGGCATCCAGCCAAAGAATATAATCCATGGTGGCCTGCTGAAAAGCAAAATTGCGAGCTGCAGCAAAATCATCTATCCAAGTAAAATCATAAACACGATTGGTATACTGATGGGCTATTTCTTTAGTACGGTCAGTGGATCCAGTATCTACAATGACTATCTCGTCAACCACATCTTCTATACTATCCAAGCAGCGGGCCAGTACCTCCTCCTCGTTCTTTACGATCATACAGAGGCTTATGGTAATAGGTTCCTTGATGCTGAGTAAGTAGTTGGCAATGTCAAAGCCCCATTTATCTATAGCCTTTTGCTTATTATCCTTCAGACGTTGATAATAGCTGGATGAGTCAAAACCTGGCAGGGATAAAGGGTCTATATAGTGGACGAAAGCATCCAAAGCAATGTAGAGTGAATAACTGCAGTTAACCATACGGAAACATAAATCATCGTCTTCATAGGTGCCCAGGCCGAAACGCTCATCAAAACCACCGACTGTTACCAAGGATTCTCTTTTAATCAGCATACAGTGGCTTAACAGGCGATGGACCTTCTTGCTGGTTCCCGCATTGTGCTGATAATTAATGCGGGCGAAGTCAAGGGAATCATTCACATTTTCATAAGGTATATCGATGCGCTGATGTCCACTGACATTGTTGCTGACAGGACCTACTATGGCGGCTTTTTCATGGGACTTCATACATTGCAGCATGCTGCTGAGGCAGTTTTCAGTCAATATACTTTCGCAGCTCATAAACAACAGGTATTCGCCGTTAGCTGCTTTAGCACCTTGATTATACCCACGGGCAATGCCAACTTTCTCATGATTCAATATGAGCTGAATATTGGGCAGAGATTGCAGATAGTCAATTGTCTCTGAATCTAAGCCATTGTCTACCACAATCAGTTCGTAAGGTACACCAGCGTACTGTCTGATGTGTTTTATACAAAGTTGGGAGAGATCCAGATTATTGCTAGTTAAAAGTATTATACTTACCAACGTGTTTTCACCTGCTCGATAGTATTTGTTAATTAATTTATTAATTGATACCAAGGTTGGGAACTAATTTCCATAAAAACTAAGGCTTATTAAAACTTGTATGAAAGAATATCGTAATTTAATTTCAGGTTGAGATATTTGAGTGAATATTATAGACAGTTCAGGTCGTTGGCGGGAATCCTGCCAACAACCTGAACTTATCAATTATAAATAGAATTCGACCTGGATTGAGTGTACCGTATTCTATACTATTGTGATGCCAGCACTGGCATAACCTGTAACTTCATTTGCAAGTGACAGGCCAGTAGAAGTTATTGAAAATACCATTAACAAGCGGGTTCCGGCCGTGACATTTTCTGAAAGACCAGATAGCATTCCAGTACTAATATCTCCTAATGTTACAAGCCCAGTAAGCGCGGGTGCAAGTTGTAATAATGTGGAAGCAATCGGAGAAAATATATTGTCAGGAGTAGTAGAACTATATAACTGGGCCGTAATGGTTACAGTCGATCCAATCAGGTCAATGCCTGCTGTTACACTGAAGAATGCGGCAATTGACGTGATCACGCCATCCCGGGGAACGGAAAAAGCGAAATTTAATATTTGTGTGGGTCCGCCAGTAAGGTCAATAGTTGTGTCCAGGATGTCAAGAGACTCAACTGCATTACCAAAGCCAATGAAAGCAGGAGTTCCAACCGCACCGTCAAGGATGCTGGTCAGTGTAACTGGAGTTCCAGATGCAAGGGGTATAATGGCGCCATTACCGGGGTCTCCCGTAGCTCCAGTAGTCCCAGTAGCACCAGTAGCACCAGTTTCTCCGGTAGCACCAGTTTCACCAGTAGCCCCAGTCTCTCCAGTAGCTCCAGTTTCTCCAGTGGCCCCAACCTCGCCAGTGGCACCAGTTTCTCCGGTAGCGCCGGTTTCACCAGTAGCACCAGTTTCTCCAGTGGCGCCGGTCTCTCCGGTTGCTCCAGTCTCTCCGGTAGCTCCAGTTTCACCAGTAGCACCAGTTTCTCCAGTAGCTCCAACTTCACCGGTAGCACCAGTCTCTCCGGTAGATCCAGTTTCACCAGTAGCACCAGTCTCACCG
>JAAYJK010000064.1 GCA_012522955.1 Syntrophomonadaceae bacterium | reverse complement strand
GCAACTACAGCGGTCTCATCCCAGGAGCCGCTCATATTGCGGGGTTCCAACCTCCTACCAGCAACTGGAACGTAACTATGACATTAGCAATAATTACGTTCTTTTCAGTTCATGTTGCAGGATTTTCAGAACATGGAGGACATTACCTGCATCACTTCGTGAGCCCAAGCCCGCTCATGTTGCCATTGAACCTGGTAGAAGAAGTGGCACATCCACTTTCCCTTACCGTCCGTCTATTTGGGAATATTTTTGGTGAAGAAATGGTTATAGCATTTTTGCTGTTCATGGCACCATTTGTAGTTCCGGGGGCGATTATGGGTTTAAGTCTGTTGTTGGGTGCTATCCAGGCGATAGTATTTACCATTTTGTCAGCTAGCTATATAGCAGCTGCAGCTGGAGAGGGTCATTAAAAAATTTAGTTTAATTTTGCTCATGCTTTTTAGAGCTTGAAAGGAGGGAAAAAGATGGGAGTAGCATTAGGTGCTGGTCTTGCTGTATCAATTGCTGGTATAGGTGGCGGTATTGGTATGGGTGTAGCCGGAGGCAAAGCTTTTGAAGCCATCGCCAGGCAGCCTGAAGTTGGAGGGGATGTAAGAACTCTGCTCTTCATAACTCTGGCTTTTATTGAAACCCTGACTATTTACGGTCTGCTGATTGCATTTATGTTAGTTGGTAAGCTTTAAGTAAACTAAGAACAATACACGTAGACTAAAGGTTGTGGGCGATAGGGCAATTATCGGCCCTATCGCCCAAAATACTATTTGCTCTAAGAGATTGGAGGTAGCACATCCGTGAAAAGGAATAAAAGTTATTATGCATCAATCCTCCTTTTAACTATGGTTATGATTATGGGATTTGCAACCTTCTGCATGGCTTCAGGTGGAGGCAATATGCCTATAGAAGCACCGGCAGGACAGACTCCGGCATTCGGCAATCTATATGTCATCGGTTGGTCCGCGGTTAACTTCTTCATACTTTTATCTTTGCTGTATAAATTCGCCTATGGACCTATTTATAAAATGCTGGATGAACGTACAGCAAGCATTGAAGGCTCACTGAAACACGCAGAAGAGGTTAGGGTTGAGGTTGATGAGTTGAAGAATGAAGCTCAAGCTAATCTGGCTGAATCACGGCGGGAAGCTCAGGAAATAGTAGCCCGAGCCACCAAAGCAGCTGATGATGCCAAAAATGAAATATTAGCAAAGGCTCAGCAGGATTCGGCCAACATGAAAGCTAAAGCTTCGGCTGAGATTGAATCAGCTACTGCCCAAGCGAAAGCCGAATTAAAGGATACTGCAGCTGCATTAGCCATTATGGCGGCAGAAAAGGTCTTGAAAAGAGTTATTACCGAAGCGGATCATAAAAACATGGTTCATGAATTCGTTAACGAGGCAGGCGATCTGTTATGTTAAATAAGAGCGTCGCCAGGCGCTATGCAGAAGCGTTCTTCAGCATCGCCAGGGAAGCTGACAAAATGGATGAGTTCGAATTGGAACTGGACAAGGTACTGGAAACCATTGAGGGTACAGAAAACCTGAAGGATTATCTGGCTCATTTGTTAATACCTTCCAAGGCTAAAAAAGAGGTTATCGGCAAGATATTCGCAGGGAGCATCAGTCAGGTTACTCTTAATTTCCTCATGATGATTATTGACAAAAGACGTGAAGCCTATATTCCAGTAATAGTTGAACAATATAAAGATCTGGCTGATGAAGCAAGAAATATTATGAAGGCTCAGCTAATATCAGCTCAGGAAGTCTCTGCGGATGAGATGAAAATACTGGCTGACAAGCTTTCCGCCTCTACTGGGAAAACAGTACAGCTTCAGCAAACAGTAGACCCAGCCTTAATAGGCGGCATCAAAATACGAATGCAGGACCAGATAATCGATGCCACCGTGGCTAAGCGACTTGAGATGCTGAAAGAGAAACTCAAACAAGTAAAGATAAGTTAATGTGATAGGGGTGAGCACATAAATGAGTATTAGGCCGGAAGAGATTAGCGCCATATTAAAAGAACAGATTGAGCGCTACCAATCGGAGGTCGAGGTCAGCAATGTGGGCTCTGTTATATATGTTGGGGACGGTATTGCCCGCGTATATGGACTGCAGGGCGCTATGGCAGGAGAACTTTTAGAGTTTACCGGCGGCACGGTTGGATTGGTACTCAACCTGGAAGAAGATAACGTTGGTGCCGTTCTGCTGGGTGCTTATTCTCACATCAAAGAAGGCGATGTGGTTAAAGCTACCGGCAGAATCATGGAAGTTCCTGCTGGAGACGCTATGCTGGGACGAGTGGTAAATGCCTTGGGACAGCCCATTGATGGAAAAGGGCCTATTAATACCAATGCATTTCGTCCAATAGAAAAAGTTGCCCACGGAGTTGTAACTAGATCACCAGTTGATACACCAATGCAGACCGGACTCAAGGCTATTGACTCCATGGTTCCCATCGGAAGGGGACAGCGCGAGTTGATAATTGGAGACCGGCAGGTTGGTAAAACTGCCATTGGAATCGATGCTATTATAAACCAGAAAGAAAAACGCGATATCATTTGTATATATGTAGCTATAGGACAGAAGCAGGCTGGTATTGCAGGTATAGCTGCCAAATTAGAGGAAATGGGTGCTATGGACTATACCATTATAGTAGCTGCTACTGCATCTGAGCCAGCTCCCTTGCTTTATATAGCCCCCTATGCTGGGGTAGCTATGGCAGAAGAATTCATGGAAACTCAAGGAAAAGACGTTTTGATTATTTATGATGATTTATCCAAGCATGCAGTTGCTTATCGTGAAATGTCCCTATTGCTTCGCCGCCCGCCTGGACGTGAAGCTTATCCGGGGGACGTTTTCTACCTGCATTCCCGCTTGCTGGAGAGAGGTTGTAAACTGAACGCGAATTATGGCGGAGGTTCGATAACTGCTCTGCCTATAATTGAAACCCAGGCTGGGGACGTATCGGCTTACATTCCCACCAATGTTATATCCATCACCGATGGACAGATTTATCTGGAAACCGACCTGTTCTATGCCGGGCAGCGGCCTGCCATAAACGCCGGTCTGTCGGTTAGCCGCGTTGGTGGTTCTGCTCAAACCAAAGCTATGAAATCCGTTGCCGGGCAGCTGCGTTTGGACCTGGCTCAGTTCCGTGAATTGGCTGCCTTTGCCCAGTTTGGATCAGACCTGGATAAAGCTACTTTGGCTCGTCTGACCAGGGGGGAAAGGATTACCGAAGTTCTGAAACAGGGTCAGTATCAGCCGATGGCTATGGAAGACCAGGTAATTTCTATTTATGCAGGTGTTAATGGCTTCCTGGATGATCTGCCCAAAGACAAGGTACTTGACTTTGAAGCTGATTTTCATAAATTCCTCCGCAGTACCTATCCCGATATTACATCATCCATTCGGGATACTGGGAAGATAGATGCTGCCGTTGAGGAAAAAATGGTCAAAGCCATTAATGAATTCAAATCCACGTTCTCGGTTTAGGTGGTGAATTAAATGGCAGGAGCAGGAACTAGAGAGTATAAACGTAGAATACGAAGTGTTACAAACACTCAGCAGATTACCAAGGCCATGAAGATGGTATCGGCAGCTAAACTGCGCCGTGCCCAGGAGGCAGCTGAAGCTTCCCGACCATATACCGAAACCCTACAGGGTACTCTGGCCAGGCTGGCTGGAGTAGCATTTGATGTAAAACATCCCCTGTTGGATAAGCGGGAAGAGGTTAAAAAAATTGGCTATGTGGTAATAACTGCTGACAGAGGACTGTGCGGTGGATATAATTCCAACTTGATCAAAACTACCGTAACAACCATTGAAGAAGATAGCAGGAATTTGGAAACAGGTATCGTAGCGGTAGGAAGAAAAGCCCGGGACTATTACCGTAAACGGGACGTACTGGATGCAGAATTTGTTAATCTAGGCGATAATATAAGTTATGCAGACGCCAGAGAAATCGGCCAATATATTATGAATGCTTATGAAAATGAAGAAGTTGATGAAGTATATATAGTATATGCCAGATTTATTAACGTTTTAAGGCAGGTTCCGACTGTGGTTAAAATCTTACCCATAGAAACGCCCACAGCTGAGCAGATGGAAGGCCAGCATCTTATAGATTATATTTATGAACCAAGTGCAGAGGAAATTTTGCTAACTTTGTTGCCTAGATATGTAGGTAGTCTCATTTATAACGCCATGCTGGAAGGCAAAGCCAGTGAGCATGGGGCCAGGATGACCGCCATGGGCAACGCCACCGAAAATGCTGGAGAAATCATCGACAACTTGACCATGGCTATGAATAAAGCCAGACAAGCGGCCATAACGGATGAAATCCTGGATATCGTCGGTGGAGCCGAAGCTCTGAATAAAGGAGGAAAGTAGAGGATGGCGAATGTAACATATGGAGAGGTAACCCAGGTTATCGGCGCAGTTGTTGATATTCGTTTTAAGCCTGGTGAATTACCTGACCTGATGAACGCTATTACTATAAAGTCAAGCGAACAGGACGCCGACCTAAAAGTTACCACTGATATTGATGTCACTCTGGAAGCTATGCAGCATCTGGGGAATGATACCGTAAGATGTGTTGCTCTGCAGCCAACGGATGGTATCCGGCGCGGTATCAAGGCTACCAATACTGGAGCTTCCATTAAGGTTCCAGTAGGTGAAGCTTGTTTGGGAAGAATTTTGAACGTCCTGGGCCAACCGGTTGACGATGCCGGACCGGTTACAGGCAGTGATTATTGGGAGATTCACCGTGATCCCCCCCAACTGGTGGACCAACTACCAGCGATTGAATTGTTGGAAACCGGAATTAAAGTTACTGACCTGATCTGCCCCTACGCCAAAGGTGGGAAAATAGGCCTCTTTGGTGGAGCCGGGGTTGGTAAGACCGTTATTATACAGGAACTAATAAGAAACATTGCTTATGAACATGGTGGATATTCAGTTTTTACCGGTGTTGGTGAGCGGACTCGTGAAGGTAATGACCTCTGGGGTGAAATGAGCGAGTCAGGAGTTATCGATAAGGTAGCACTGATTTTCGGTCAGATGAACGAGCCTCCAGGAGCCAGATTGCGGGTTGGTTTGACTGGACTGACGGTAGCTGAATATTTCCGTGATGTAGCAGGGCAAGACGTTCTAATATTTATAGACAATATATTCCGTTTTGCTCAAGCCGGCAACGAAGTGTCGGCTCTGCTGGGACGCATGCCATCCGCCGTTGGATATCAGCCTACTCTGGCTACTGACATGGGTCTATTGCAGGAACGAATTACTTCTACCCGTAAAGGATCGATAACGTCAGCCCAAGCCGTATATGTTCCGGCTGACGACTTGACTGACCCGGCACCGGCCACAACCTTCGCCCACTTGGACGCAACTTTGGTTCTGGCTCGGTCTATTGCTGAGAAAGGAATATATCCGGCAGTTGACCCCTTGGATTCAACTTCCAGAATACTGGACCCCAACATCCTGGGAGAGAAACACTACTATACTGCCCGTGGAGTACAGCAGATCTTGCAGAGATATAAAGAACTGCAGGATATCATAGCTATACTGGGTATGGACGAATTGAGTGACGAGGATAAGGTAATTGTAGCCCGGGCCAGGAAACTGGAAAGATTCCTGTCACAACCTTTCCACGTTGCTGAGCAGTTCACCGGACAGGCAGGGATTTATGTTCCGGTAAACCAGACCGTTGATTCCTTTTCGGATGTACTAGAAGGGAAATACGATCATATGCCAGAAGAAGCATTCCTGATGGTAGGGAATGTAGATGGTGTGGTTGAAAAAGCGAAGAGACTGGGGGCGTAGCCTATGGCAGACAACACCTTCATGCTGGAGATAGTCACCCCAGAAAAAATTCTCTTTAAGGATGAAGTTGAATTTATGGTGGCCCCTGCTGTAGACGGTG
>JAAYJK010000063.1 GCA_012522955.1 Syntrophomonadaceae bacterium | reverse complement strand
TCAATCTTAACTGTTACATTTCCTTTATAGTCCATCAGCATATTGTAGATTTGTGCTGCGGCTATGCAATCCCCACCAGGAGAGTTAATCCAAACAATAATGTCACCTTGACTGGCTAAAAGTTCTTCTTTAAAAGCCGCCGGGGTGACATCATCATTAAACCAACTTTCCTCTGCGATTATGCCGTTTAAGTAGAGGGTTCGTATGCCAGCTTCTTCATCTTTAACCCAGTTCCAGAATTTCCTCATATGGTTTCCTCCTTCTCTTTTCTATTTGAAAATAGACCGGCATCATGAAGCTTGGTCATATTGCCGTTAATTAGATATAGATCACCTCCAAGTTCAGCCGGTATCCTATCTAAGTTTTCTAATTCCCTAATATCATTAGCACTCATCCAGCCATTTTGCCTTGCTGTGGCATAACCATTCATTCTGGAAACGTAATCACCTCGAAGTAGCCCATCCACATTAAATTTAGAGAAGTATTCTTTCTTTTCACTAGGACTTAATAGAGAGCGACTTATTGCCTGTTCCCAGCGTATTACCCAAGGATCAAGGGTATATTTCACAAACTCCAGTGACTGCTGCTCTATATTAGAAAAGCTCGATTTTTCAAGATCTCCTACCATATGGGGAGGTACTCTAAAAATTCGAGCTATCTCATTAATTTGAAATTTCCTTGTTTCTAAAAATTGGGCCTGCTCTGGTGATATCCCTATAGGCTGATATTTCATTCCTTCTTCTAAGACTGCTACCTTATGGGCATTACCACTTCCTTGGTAGGCCATATTCCAACTGTCTTTTACCTTTTGTGGGTCTTTAATAGTTCCGGGATGTTCTAAAACTCCCCCAGGAGCTGCCCCATTAGCAAAAAACTTCGCTCCGTATTCTTCGGTGGCCATAGCAAGTCCGATAGCATTTTTAGCCATAGCTATAGGAGAGTACCCTACAAGACCATCAAAGCCCAGGCCGGGGATATGCAGTACATCACTTGGATGAAGCTTGACCGTCATTCCATTAATAGTTGGTGCTTCATCTAAGTAGCGAGTATAAGTATAAAAGAGATTCCCAGCGTTATCCCTATCAACTCCCATCCTATTAGGCATTAAAGGATAAAGGGCTATGACTTCACCTTTCCCATTTCTGATGATCTGGGCATAGGCATTTCCCCACAGTAAGAGATGAGTCATTAAGGTTTCTCTAAAGACAAAAGAACTCATCTCAGGATTTGGTTCATCATGAAGAAGGAAGTACAGTGAATGTTTTATTGCTTTTTCCTTTCCACCATTATCGGTGTATTTATATAGATGAAGAGGAAGACCAGCTACCGCTTCAGCCAGTATTCTGACGCAAGAATAAACTGCTGTCATTTGCATTGCTGTATGTTCGTTTACTGGCTTTCCGCTGGAAGTTCCGCCAAAGAAAAAGCTATAGCTACTACCAGGTGTTCTGTTTTCTGGTTTATCCCTCGCCTTAAAGATATTCTTAAGTAGCCCCATCTGCATCCCTCCTTTAAAAATGGGCATGAAAAAAGCACCTCGTGTGAGATGCCCGTTTAAATTATTTATTGCTCCGTATTATAAGAAGAATGTGACTTAACTTCATAAATTAATGATCAAAAAGATAATTCTTATACAACTACAACAACTACTCATTATGTGACTTTTTATACTTTATCCACCCAATGATAATTATGATTGCAATGACTATGAAGCCACCAATGAACCCCCCTAACGCAATCCAGCCCATATGGTGAACTTCCCCCGATATTAAAAGTTGTACTAATATACTTCCTATGAGCGTTCCTATAAGGGCACCTAATCCAGTTTTTATATTTCTAATTACATACTTTTTGAACTTCATAATAGTTCTCCTCTTCTCAATATATAAATTATCTTATATCACATAATACTACTGAAGCGCAACAAGCCTTTATTTAATAAATCAATTATACCACGAAAAATACAGCATTAAAGGATTAAAAGACCTCTTTCATCGTAAACAGAGGTATCTGGTTCCCCACCACACCTTATTGCCCTATCAAGTGCCATAATTAAAGCCACAGCACCATCAATTTTTTCACTGGATTTTTCTTTATCTGGCTTAATATTTCCTGCAGGGTCGGTACGGATGAAGATGTTATCCATCATCCAGCGAAGTACCGGATGGCCACTATGGGCTAATTTCTCTTCTAAAGTAAGTTTCATCAATTCCTTAG
>JAAYJK010000062.1 GCA_012522955.1 Syntrophomonadaceae bacterium | reverse complement strand
GACTTGAGAAATCGTGACGTAATTAATGTCTTGGATGGCAAAAAACTGGGCAACATTATGGACATAGATCTGGACCTGGAGAGCGGCCGGGTATTATCCCTTATAATGCCTGGTCAGGCCCGCCGGTTCAATTTCTTTGCCAGGAGAGAGGAAATCACGGTGCCCTGGCATAAAATAGTCAGAATTGGCCGGGATGTGATTCTGGTGGAAGTTCCTGCGGCCAGCAATCTGGAAGAATTTAGGCGGGATTATCTGGATAATGAGCGTTATTAGAATTGCATTAAACCTTGCAATATAAAGAGCTATTAGTCATAATAAGGGCATAGTTGAGCTGATTAGAGGCAGTAGCAAGATAGGGTGATATTATGCGATGTCCTTATTGCAACGAGATGGAGAGCCGTGTTGTCGATTCCAGGGCCAGTGAAGATGGTTCATCTATTCGCAGGCGCAGGGAATGCATCATGTGCCATAGACGCTTTACCACTTACGAACGCCTGGAAGAAAAACCTCTAATGGTAATTAAACGAGGAGGAACTCGGGAACAATTCAGTCGGGAAAAACTACTGAATGGGATAACCCGAGCTTGTGAAAAAAGACCGGTCAGCATGGAAAAGATCGAGAACATGGTGGCTGAAATTGAGCGCCATTTGCGGGATGAATTTGATCGGGAAGTGAGCAGCAGGATTATTGGGGAAAAGGTAATGGATAAACTAAAGGAAACCGATGATGTAGCTTATATCAGGTTTGCATCGGTATACCGCCAGTTTGCAGATGTTAACAGTTTTATTCAAACTATTGAACAATTGAAAAGCCAGCCCGAACAGGATTGATGAAAACCCAGTTTAGCATTGCTCGGTTTTAAGGTAGCTTTCCAATTTGCCTATGATCATATTAATGGGAAAGACTTTTTCCTCCACCGGACTCACTGGACGGCCATACATATACATTCGGTCACTATAGTTCCCGGTCTTTCGATCCCATTGAGGAAGGTCGGACAGCTTCTCTATCCAGCGTTCAGCCAGGGCCAAGGGTAAATGAAAAGTAAACTTGAAATCCCCCAAACGTACCCGGAATTCTATCAGTGAATAGTATTCTTTATCCACCGCCTGTAAAGAGCATTTGGGGCAAAAGTATTCATTTTTAATATATGCCGCATAAGACAGACCTGACATTTGAGCGGCCTCCTTACAATCATCGCAGAGCCATACCCGATAGCGGTCAGGACCGGTAAGGTAAGCAGCTGATAGTAAGCCAGGATTATCCTGATACATTTTCTTCAGTACCTGGTTTTTGAGGCGATAAAGGTAAGTGCTGTCTTTAGGATAAGTTTTTGCATAGTGGTTAAGGTGAAATAGATAGAAGCAACACTGTAAAAAGTCCCTTTGCGGATGGCATTGAATACTGTCCATAAAATGGTCGTAACGGCGCACCGTTCCCATAAGCTGTTTATAAGGGGATGCAGGTCGGCGTCTGTGACCAGGATTACCCTGCAATTCGGCTAAAAGGGAATAAATATCTAATTTGGCTATCTCTTCTTCCGCAAACAGGTAAGCAATGCCCTGCTTGTTATTTCGATAGAGCTGGCTCACATTTAGATATCCATTTTCCACCAGAATATGAACCTGGCGGTTGCTTATATTAAATCTTTTCGCTATTTGGCTGACTGTAAGCATTATTACACCAACTTTTTAGTCCATTTCGGAATCAGGGATATCAATCAGAGCTGAAGCTTCCCCGGCAATTATTTCTGGTACATATATATTGGTTTCAGCTAGGGGACCAATACCTACTGGTATTTGGGATACTTCCCGGCTCCTGGTTTTTACTGGAATTCCATGAGACCTGAGCAGGCTGACCAGGATTAAATCATCAGGGGGATAACTATTTTTTATACATATCCAAGGCCCCCTGTTGAGGTCATAACCACAGGATGGACAACGAGAAGCTTCCAGATATTCTTTACAGGACGGACAGTTCATGGCTGTTCACCTCCTATAGCCTATTTTAAGCTAAAAAGGGATGAGGGACAATTGGATAAATGGATCTGGCAAAAAGAACAGGAAATAGACTATATTACCATTCCCCACTGGAGGGAACAGGGAGTTATTATGGCCTTCTCCTCCCGAAATGGAGGAGTAAGTCCATCCCCCTTCCAATCTTTAAACATGGGTTTGCATGTGGGAGACCAGGCCGAATTGGTATGGGCCAACCGGCAGCGTTTCATTGATTTATGGGGCTTGGGACTGGAGCAGATGGTGTGTTGCCAGCAAGTACACGGAAGCCAGGTAGTCTGCGTCAGTTCTGAAATGTCTGGCTTGGGGGCTAAGGACTATAATACTTCGATTTCTGGCATAGATGCCATGATCACTGACCAGACGGGTATAATCCTGGCCACTTTTTATGCAGATTGCCAGCCGGTCTTCTTTTTCGATCCTCAAAAGAGAGTGGTAGGATTAGCTCATAGTGGGTGGAAAGGGACTATGGGCAGGATAGTAAGTAACACCGTGAATACTATGGTACATGTATATGGCAGTAAGGCAGAAAACCTGGAAGTTTTCATTGGTCCCGGAATCGGTCCTTGCTGTTTCCAAATCCAAGCTGATTTAGCGAAAAAAGTTACTGCAGCCTTTCCCGAATTTGATGGTATAATAGACAGAAATAGAGAAATTTCTTGGGATTTAAGTCTCACTAACCGTAAAATATTGGACCAGGCTGGAATTGATCCTAATAAGATTATGGAATGTGGATTGTGTACCTCCTGTAATAAGGACAGCTTCTTTTCCTATCGCCGGGAAAATGGGAAAACAGGAAGAATGATGGCTGTCATTGGCCTACAGTAACGGAGTGAATATAGTGTCTAATACTAAGATTCTAGTGGTTGACGACGAGGCGTATATAGTGGAATTGGTAAAATTCAATCTGGAAAAAGAAGGTTATGAGGTTGTGGTAGCCCATGATGGTTTAAAAGCCCTGGATATGGTGCGAGCAGAGGAACCGGATCTCATAATACTTGATATTATGCTTCCCCGTATGGATGGATTGGAAGTCTGCCGGCTAATTAAACAGGATCAGGCCTATAAGGCTATACCCATCATTATGTTGACCGCCAAAGGGGAAGAGTTGGACACCATATTGGGCTTGGAAATGGGAGCAGATGATTATATTAAGAAGCCTTTCAGTCCTAGAGAAATGATAGCTAGGGTAAATGCACGTTTGCGGGCCTTGAGGATTCTAAGGGCTGAAAAGGCAGTGGGACATAAGATCCACGTTTTTAAAGAACTAATTGTAGTACCGGAAAAATATGAGGTTTTTTTGGGAGAAAAAAAGCTGGAATTAACCCCCAAGGAGTTTGAATTGCTGACTTTGATGCTGGTCAATCCAGGTAAAGTATTTACTAGGGAAGAATTGTTGGAAAAAGTCTGGGGTTATGAATACTCTGGGGATACTCGCACCGTGGATGTACATATACGTCACTTGCGGCAAAAGTTAAGCGATGATTTCAGCTACCCGGATTATATCGAAACCGTACGAGGAGTAGGCTATAGATTTGCAGAAGAATAGCAACTGGAGGACATAATGCATCTGGAAAATGACTATTCTTTATCTAAACATTTAACCATGGACATTATTCTGTCCACCATGGTAGAAGGAGTTTTGGTCCTGGACAAAAACTCCTATATAATAAGGGTTAATCGCGCGGCAGAAAACATTTTCATGCAACTAGAAAATGAATTGTTGTACCGTCCTCTACAAGATATAAGCGGTAATCGAGATATAATCAATTTAGTCTATGAAATATTGAATAAGGGCAAGGAAATATTCCAGGAAATAACTTTTACTACCCGACAACTATACCGGGTTCATGGTGCACCGATCAAAGATAACTCCGGTTTCGTTCAAGGAGCAGTAATAATATTTTATGATGTAACTGAAGTAAGAGATTTCGCTCAGATTAGATCCGAGTTTGTAGGCAATGTATCACATGAACTGAGAACTCCTTTAACCTCCATTAAAGGATTTGTAGAGACCCTGCTGGATGGAGCTATGGAGAACAGTGCCATCTGCAGAAGGTTTTTGACCATAATTGACGCAGAAAGTGACCGTTTAAAACGATTAATTGATGATTTACTAACCCTATCGTCATTAGAATCCAATGAGGAAATATCCCGCTTGGAACCGGTTTGTATTGCCAGGTCCATGCGCAATGTGATGAATATTCTGGGTCTACAGATAAGTGAGAAAAACCTGCAAGTGGAATTTATATATTCCCGGTCTTTGCCCTATATTAAAGCTGATGAGGATTTACTTAACCAAGTTTTGATCAATCTCTTGGATAATGCAGTGAAATATACGCCGCGAGGCGGTAAAATTATAATCAGATCCCAACGCATAGAAAGCAGGGTAGTTACCACCTTTACCGATACCGGAATGGGTATACCCCAGGAGAGCTTGGCCCGAGTTTTTGAGAGGTTTTATAGGGTTGATAAGGCCAGATCCAGAAGTCAAGGCGGTACCGGTTTAGGTTTGTCTATAGTAAAACATATTGTGGAATCCCATGGAGGAGAGGTGTTTGTTAACAGCGAAATTGGCAAGGGTTCTACTTTTGGAATATCTTTTTTAGTTATATGAGAGTTTTGCTCATATAAAAAATTTGACAAAGAAGTATTTAAAATGCTTTAAATAGAGGTATATTTGAAGAAACATAGAACTAAGCAGATGAAAAGGTGATACAGGTGGGTTTAAAGGAAAATATCCAGGAGATTCAAAGCAGGATAGAAAAAGCCGCAGCCAGGAGCGGGAGGCAGGCTACTGACATTACCTTGGTGGCAGTGAGTAAAACAGTAGACTTGGATAAGGTAAGAATGGCTTATGAGCTGGGCCTCAGGAATTTTGGGGAAAACCGAGTCCAAGAACTGCAGCAAAAAATGGCGGGGTTGCCTGAAGCTTCTTGGCACATGATAGGTCGCCTACAGAGTAACAAGATCAAGGACGTGGTGGGGCAGGTTAAGCTTATCCATTCTCTGGATCGGTGGAAATTGGCCGAGGACCTAGAGAAAAGAGGGCAACAGGCTGGATTAGAAGTACCAGTTCTAATTGAAGTTAACATATCGGGAGAAAAGCAAAAAGCTGGGTTCCCGGCCTCTGAGGTAAAAGCTCTGCTGGAATCGGCAGGTCAGTTTAAATCTTTGCGCATTTACGGCTTTATGACTATGGCACCTTTAACTGGGCAGGCAGAACTAAGCCGGCCTATATTCAGAGAATTATCCGATATGAAACAGCAGTTAAGTAAAAAAAGCTATACTAACGTTGAATTAAAACATCTATCAATGGGGATGTCGGACGATTTTGAAGTGGCCATTGAAGAGGGCGCCAGTATAGTTAGGATTGGTACAGCTCTTTTTAGGATTAAAGACAGAGTGGAGGGATAGGCATCATGGGTAAAATGCATAATTTTCTAGTTTGGTTGGGCATAGCGGAGGAAGATGAAGTGACTGAAGAGATAATTGAAATGCCTGTTGGTTCTAACCAGGATCAGCAAAGGGGAGCTGCTAACGTAGTCAGTATTCATGCTAATAAAAACTTACGAGTGATTGTTTGTGAACCTCAGAGTTTCGAGGAAGTGGAATTACTTACGGATCATTTAAAAAACCGAAAGCAAGTCATTATTAACTTTGAAAATACCTCGGAAGAACTCACCCGTAAAGTATTCGACTTTATTAGTGGGGCTACATATGCCTTGGAAGGCAACAGTCAGCAATTAGGAAGACATGTATTCATGTTTGCTCCCAGTAATGTTGAGATTTCAAAAGATGCTCGCACTTTATTGATGAGAAATAAATTTGCTAAACCCTTTGGGGGGGGTGAACAATAGTGCAAAATTCCACCCTGGGCATCATTGGCTGTGGCAAAATGGCCTATGCCTTGTTACAGGGTATAAAGAGAGAGCAGAGGGGAAAGTCGTTTGCCATCTATTGTAACGATATTGACCCCCTGCGCATGGAGCTATTTGCTCAGGATTTTGCTGCTATAGCTGCCCCTAGCCGGGAACTGGTGGAGAAATCCGACCTGGTGGTGTTGGCAGTTAAACCCCAGCAGGTATGGCAGGTATTGGAAGGGTTGGAGGGCAGTTGGAGGGATGGAACCCTGTTGATTTCCATAGCCGCCGGCATCAAAACCGCTGACCTGGAGAGAGCTCTTAAATCTGGCCTGTCGGTGGTGCGGGTTATGCCCAATACTCCCTGTCTGATCGGGAGCGGGGTTTGTGCAGTAGCCGCTGGCAGCCAGGCCAGGCCCCAGGAGCTGGAAACCGTTCGTGGTTTACTTACCAGTATGGGCGAAGCCCTTATTCTAGATGAAAAGTACATGGATGCAGTTACCGCAGTTTCAGGTAGTGGTCCCGCCTATGCCTATCTGGTCCTGGAGGCTTTTATCAATGCTGGGATTAATATCGGTTTGGATGCGGCCCTGGCTAAAAAATTGGTATTAGATACCTTTCGGGGAAGTATTGATATGATAATCCAGAGTCAGGAGCATCCAGCCCATTTGCGTGAGCAGGTCTGCTCTCCGGCTGGTACAAGTATTGCTGGAGTCAGACAACTGGAAGCGGCTGGACTGCGACAGGCTTTCTTCGATGCGGTAGAACAAGCCTATCTCAAGTCTATTGAACTGGGTCAGGTTAAATAGGAGGGAAAACACAGTTGTTTGCATATCAATTAGCACAAATAGTGAGTATTGCTTTTCAGGTTCTGATTTATTTAATAATAGGTCGCTGTATTTTATCCTTTATCCGGCATGATCCTTATAATCCCATTATCAAATTTGTATACGATGTTACCGAACCCGTTATGGCTCCATTCCGGCGTCTGTTACCTGCTGGCTACGGGATTGATTTTTCACCCATATTGGCTGTTTTGGCTCTGAGCCTAGGCAGTAAACTAATTATTCAACTAATTTTCTTTATTTTCTAATTAAAGGAGCCAATTATGAAGGAAAAACATCAGTTAGAACTGCTAGCCCCGGCCGGTAATTGGGAAGTATTACAGGCTGTAGCTGAAGCCGGGGCAGATGCAGTATATGCAGGAGGCAAAAGGTTCAATATGCGTAGCCTAAGGTCAGATATGAACTTTAGCCAGGATGAATTTGACTCAGCCCTTGATTATCTCCATGCTAAAGGAAAAAGGCTCTATGTAACCTTAAACAACCTTTATTATGATGATGATTTAGATGGACTTAAAGATTATATATCCTTTTTGGCTGCCATCGGAGTGGATGCTCTGATTATCCAGGATATGGCTACAGCTCAAATCTGTAAGCAACTGGAATTAAATATCCCACTGCATGCCAGCGTACAGGTCGGAATACTAAATCTACCCGCGGTTAAAAATCTGGAGCAACATGGATTTGCCAGAGTCATACTCTCCAAAAACACCTCCCTGGATGAGATAAAAGCCATTAGAGAAGCCAGCGACATAGGAATAGAATATTTTGCCCATGGGGATCTGTGCATCTCTCATGCCGGGCAATGCTATATGAGCAGTTTTCTAGCCGGGGAGAGTAGCAACCGGGGCCTTTGCATCAAACCCTGCCGTTGGGACTACGCGCTAAATGAGGGCGAACAAATCATAGGCCAGGGCCATCTGCTGGCCAATAAGGATCTATGCCTTTATCCTTATTTGTTAGAATTGTTTAAGGCCGGGGTAAGTTCATTTAAAATAGAAGGGCGTATGCGCAGCGCTGAATACCTGAGTCATTTAATCAGTATTTATCGCCAGGCCTTGGACCGGATAATAGAGGACCCCGATGCCTATCAAATAGATCTTGAAGGGCTCCGGGTTTTGGAGCAAAAAAGAATCCGGGATTTTTGTCCGGGCAGTCTGTTTGGTAAACCTGCTTCCGATTCAATAGGAGCCAGCGGGGAAAGGGAACCCCTTTTTATTACTCGCTCTATGCCTATCCACCAGCAAACACCAGAAGATTATCTATCATATCCCCTTCAGCCAGATAGAAGTATTGAGGAGATCACGGTCAAGATTGGTCAACTGGATGCTTTGCCAGCCCTGGCTGAAAGTGGAGTAAATGCCTTTATCCTAGGATGTGAACCCATGCGCTGCCACCAAAGTCGGTGGGACGGAGCTAGTATCAATAAGGCCCTGGAGGCAGGAGCTAAATTTGGCTTAAAGCCCGTTCTGGAATCTCCCCGGATACTGAATAATACTGATGTTCTTGCATTTAGGGGCCTCTTGCAGGAGGTCGATCAAGATGGTGTTTACGCTGTAATAGCCAACGACCTGGGATCAATTGAAATATTAAGGCAATTGGGGTATAGAATTTGGGGCGGATATGGGCTGAATGTTACCAACCACCTGACGGCTGGCTTTTATGCCGCTCAGGGCTTGGAAAGAATAAGCGCTTCCCAGGAATTGCCATTTACTCAACTAAAATGCCTGGGCCAATCTCCTTATGAGATTGAGATTACTGTGCAGGGACCCTTGTGTGGTATAATAAGTGACTATTGTGTTATAAGGGGGAACCATGAGGCTGAAGAGGAATGCAGAGCTTTTTGCAGTGCCGGGCAGTATGCTCTTAAAGATCCTAATGGACAGTATTATCAGGTACGGGCTGACTTGCAGTGCCGGAATTATATCTACTATCCCCATGAAATTTGTCTCTTGCCCTATTTACCTCAGATAAATTCCGCCGGTCTAAAGCATATTCGAATTGATGGCCAGTATTACCATGCTCATCTCTTAAGGGAAGTAGTAGAAGTATATGCTGAGGCGGTGCAAGAAATGAAACAAGGATTATGGAAGCAGGAAAACAATTACCTGCGTCTCTTGGACAGATTTCCGGGGGGGTTAAGCTCTTCACCCACCTTGGTCAAAAAAGATAGTTCACTCTGAGCTTTTGATTATATAAAGGAGGGTTTTAAGTGATTACTGCCATGGAAATTAGGAAGCAGCAATTCAGCCGGGGATTTCGCGGCTGCAAAGAAGAAGAAGTCAAGCAATATTTGAATCAGCTTGCAGTTGATTATGAAAACCTGTATAGTGAAAATTCTCTTTTAAAAGAGGAAATACAAAGACTTGAATATGAGCTAAAAAAATATCGCAGTATGGAAGAAAATATGACCAACAGCTTGATTCTAGCTCAGCAAACCGCCCAGGACTATCAGAATAATGCCAGACTTGAAGCCCAGGTAATTCTGGATAGCGCTAAGAAACAGATAGCTGATTTATTGATGGTTTACCAAGACATTATCAAACGCATGAGCGTCTTTAATTCGGAAATGAAGGCCCAGGTCAGCGGGCAGAACGATATGCTGGAAAAGAACCAGAAGAAAATTGACCAACTTTCAGAATTCTTTTATGCTCCAGACATGAAGGAGTTATTGGAGAAACTGGCTCAGGCTAATTGGGGTGAAAAACCGAATGCTTAATATAACTGAGATCCCCGGGGGAGTTAGGCTGGAAGTCAAGGTTCAGCCCCGCTCCTCCAAAAACCAGATAGTCGGAGAGAAGGAAGGGGTTTTGAAGATCAAGCTTACCGCTCCTCCAGTGGATGGAGAAGCCAATCAGGCCCTAATAGCCTTTCTGTCCACCTGCTTTAAGGTGCCCAAAAAAAATATCTCCCTGCTCAAGGGAGATAGCTCCCGTCATAAATTGCTGGAAATCATAGGCGTTGAGCCAAAGGATATCGCGGCTTGGGTGCCAGGCACCAACTTATCATGAAATCCATATTAACCGTACGAGTCTGTAGGGGCGACCTGTGGTCGCCCGCAATGATTACCAACTTTTCGGTGAATAATTCATTTTCGTGTGAACTTATCAACTTTCGTGCCAGGCACCAGCTTGTCAACTACCATGATTAGCAAACACAAGCGAGTATGAAAACTTTGAGCTATCCGGGCGGGTGGTCAAAGACCGCCTCTACATATCTAAATGGAGTTGCCTTCCTTGGGAAGGTTCTCTGATGGATTGCTTTCAGTATCCTCACCATCATCTTCCTGTTCTTCTTCAATTTCCTTTTCAGGTTGCTCATTTTCCCTCTGATGGTCTTCTTCCGTTACCGGGTCTGAATCAACTAACTCTTCAGGAGCAGAGGAGTTCCCTTCTTCATTGGGAGGGTTGGCTGGAGTATCAGTATTTGCACTATTATTCTGAGTGGCAGGGGTTGAAGCAACCGACTGATATCTTACCGGGGTACTGGATACATTGGTCAGGCTAGGGGGATCCTTCATAACTTCAAAGGATTCACCAGTGAACAAAGCCTCAATCATTCCCGCAGTTTTTTCCTCATCAGCCTGCCAGTATGAGGCTCCGTTGCTTGGGTCAGTGTATGAGTAACCAGGCAATGTTTGAGTTATAATACTGTCGGTTGAAAAATGGCGAGCTATATTAGCCAGAGTACCCATTTCTTTAACCGGTAAATTAGTATGGACGTTCTCCATTAATTTAGGCAGCAACTGGGGTAATTTAACAATAGTGCTGGTTTTTATCATTTCATCTGCCAAGGCCTTTATGAATTTTCCCTGGCGTTGAGTACGACCAATATCCGCAGTTGGCCCTCCCCGGTACCTTACATACCTTAAGGCATCCTCTCCGCTTAAAAGCTGCATTCCTTGGGAGAGATTGATACGCAAACGAGGATCAGGATCCGGGTGGTACATATTGCTTTCCACATCTATATGTACGCCCCCCAGTATATCAACTATTTCCGCAAAACCATCAAAATTGGTTAGCACATAATGTTTAATTTTAATATCCAGCAGTTCACCTACCACCTGGCAGGCGGCTTCCGGTCCCTGTACATAGTTGACACTGTTAATTTTGTCATAATGGCCGGGTGATACCTCTACCCTGGTATCGCGAGGAATCCAAACCATAACCGCCTTTTTGGTTTTTTTGTCAATACTTGCTACAATTATGGTATCGCTGCGGGAGTTCTCTTCATTAGATCGGGCATCAATGCCCATAAAAAGAATATTTAAACGGCCAGATGCTACCAAACCCTCCACAGATGAAACCATAAATCCATTCTGAAAGCCTTTACCTAACATAGTTCCCATGGCAAAAGTAACTAAATACACCATCAGCACTAAAAAGACCATGCCCTTTTTGCTGATGTGCTTGCTTTTATGCACTATCATGACCTCTTCTCAATTAATTATATTGATCCAGCTTATTTTACCAATATGAACGAAAACTGTCTACCGGAAATACACTGTCAAAACCCGATGAATGAGGAGCTACATTAATGGAGAACAATCGGATGAGCAGGGGGATGAGGCCGGTTCAAAGCAGAGCCTGAGCTGGAATTATTAATAAATAACGAGATTAGTGGAATTAGGATTTTTTGCCCAGTATGGACAAAAGCATGGCTGCCAGTATCAAGGCCATGCCCAGGACAATACGCAGGGTTAGGATATCCCCGCCCCACAGGTAGCCGGTCATTCCAGCAAAGACCGGTTCCATGGTTAGAATAACCGCGAAGCGAGTAGGAGTACTGTATTTTTGCATGGTATTTTGCAGCAAAAAGGCCATGGTGGTTGCAAAAACTGCAGTAAGCAATATAGCACTAATAACACTGGGAGGAAAACTTTGGGGCCAGGGTTCAAAAAGCAGGCCAATAAATAAACATACTACCCCCACCAAGAGAATTTGCACTCCGGTAATGGCTACCGGGTTATGGCGGTGGGAATAGCGGTCTACTGCGATAATATGCAGGGCAAAGCCCAGAGCACAAACTAAAACCAGCAGATCTCCCCGGCCTAAATGGAAAGCACCAGGTTGGACCGATATTAAAAAAAGACCAGTGGCAGCAATAATCACATTTATTATTATGGATAAGCCCATCAGGCGCCGGTTGATTAGGGAATAGATAATCGGTACTAAAACCACGCTTAGTCCAGTGATAAATCCAGCATTGGAAGAGGAGGTATATTTAAGCCCCACGGTCTGGAAGGCATATCCTATGAGCAGGAATAATCCGATAATAGCCCCGCTCTTCAGGGCCGGCGCGGTTATCTGCAAGATGTTTTTTCGTGAGAGCAGGGCCAGGAGAACAAAGGCGGAAATGAACCTTATGCCCAGAAAAAGAAAAGGACCAATATCGTCCAGAGCGTTTTTGGTCATTAAGAAAGTAGTACCCCAGACAAAGGATACCATCAGCATGGATAATTCCGCTTGTGTTCGTTTGCTAATATTATTAAGCATAATAAAAAAACTCCATTAATCATATGGCCTGCTGCCAAAGTCTAACCCTTTTACATTATCATATTGGCAGCACAAATCAATAGCCTAAAGCTAATCTTCCTGCGGCCCATTAATTTTCCTAATAGTTCTTAGAACCAAAAATCAGGCTAATTTAATCCGACTAAAGTCCAACTTTATCCAAAAAATCTGTATAAATATGTTATCTATATTCATCTGGTCTCAACTGAATAATATGGAAGTAAACGAAAATATAAACGCAAATCCCATAAAATCCATATTCTAATAATAGCAAAATAATCGACTGTATGCTTTTATTGTTGTCGAGGATTGGATATGAATGTATAATGAAGTGTAGTTAAATTACGTGGATAAGAAAAAGGAGTGAGAGTATTGAAAAAGTATTGGAGTATGCTGCTGATTGTTATGCTTAGCATAAGCATCTTGGCAGTAGCAGGATGTGGGGGAGAGGAAAAGGAACCGGCTGGGCAGGAGCCAGCAATTACCAAGCTGGTGGTTGGATCTGAAACCGCCTATGCACCTTTCGAAATGGTCGATGAAAAAACCGGAGATTACATAGGATTCGATATGGATATTATCAAGGCTATTGGTGAGGCTATGGGCGTTGAGGTTGAGATTAGGAGTATGGAGTTTACCGCATTGATTCCTGCTTTGGAGAACGGTCAGATTGACTGTGCCATTTCAGCCATGTCGATAACCGAAGATCGCCAAAAAGTAGTAGACTTTGCCGGACCATATTACGATTCAGGATTAATAATTGCTGTAGATAAAGATACTGAAGGCATTTCTACGCTGGAAGACCTGGAAGGTAAACCACTAGGTGCCCAAATTGGTACAACCGGAGCCGATGCCTGTCTGTCTATTCAAGAAAAGGATCCGGCAACTGAAGTGAAAACCTATGATCATGTGGGAGAAGCTTTTATGGAACTGCAAAAAGGCGGAGTTGTTGCAGTTATAAATGACTTCCCGGTTACCGACTACTATGTTAAGACCGAAGCTTCTGACACCGTGAAGACAGTTGGAGAAATATTCCTGGCTGATGACCACTATGGAATACCTGTACAAAAGGGAGATACTGCCACCTTAGATCTCATAAATGAAGGTCTGGCCAAGATTAGGGAAAACGGAACCTATGACGAAATTTCTGCCAAGTGGTTCGAATAAGCTTTAAAGTCTTCTAAATAAGTGATTGATGATAAGACAAGAAAGCGCGGGTCTTAACTCGCGCTTTCATTTCAATTGTAACAGGGAGGAACACCTGAAATATGGATTTTGGTTTTACTAACACGGAATGGTTTTTTGGCACAATGATTATGGACAAACTCAATGAAATTTATGGTTTTCAGGTGGTTGTCAACAATCTGGGTAATTTTACTATGGGAGCAGTTTTAACGTTGGAAATAACGTTATTTTCGCTGTTCATTGGGATGATAATAGGGATGATCGCTGCTTTGGGCAGAATGAGCAAAGTAAAAATAATTAGTTTCATCTCCGTAACCTATATCGATTTCTTCCGCGGAACCCCTCTGTTTGTACAGATATTACTGCTATATTTTGGAGTAATACCTCTAATATTTGATGCTACCCCGGTACAGGCTGCCATAATAGCTTGCGGCTTGAATAGCGGAGCTTATGTAGCTGAAATAGTAAGAGCCGGTATTCAAGCAGTGGATAAAGGACAGATGGAAGCTGCCCGTTCATTAGGCATGACCCCTACTCAGTCCATGCGTTTTATCATACTGCCCCAGGCTTTCAAGATTGTAGTTCCACCGTTAATCAATGAGTTTGTTATGCTGCTTAAAGACACCTCGCTGGTTTCGGCCATATCAGCTCATGAGTTAACTCATACCGGTAAAATGTTATATGCCAGCACCTACCAGGCAGTATGGGTATGGGGAGCCGTGTGTGTATTCTATTTTATAATGACAAAAGCTATATCGATGTTGGGTGATTGGACAGAAAGGAGGTTGGCTAATTAATGATAGTGGTAAAAAACCTCCATAAAAGCTTCGACAAGTTGGAAGTATTAAAGGGAATAGACTGTCATATCCATCAGAAAGAAGTGGTTTGTGTTATTGGCCCCAGTGGATCGGGAAAAAGCACTTTCCTGCGTTGTATTAACCGTTTGGAAGAAGCTCAGCAGGGGCAGATACTGATTGACGGAGAAGAAGTTACCGCCCCTAATGCCGATATTAATCGAATAAGACAGGAAATGGGCATGGTATTCCAATTATTCAACCTCTTTCCCCACAAGACCACCTTGCAAAATGTAACTTTGGCCCCCATACAAATCAAGAAAATGAACCGAGAAGAGGCAGAAGATATTGCCATCGGTTTGCTGAGAAAAGTAGGCTTGGGAGATAAGGATAACGTATACCCATCCCAGCTGTCCGGGGGACAGAAACAGCGAGTTGCTATAGCAAGGGCCTTGGCTATGCATCCCAAAGTGATGCTCTTTGATGAACCCACCTCTTCACTGGACCCGGAAATGGTAGGGGAAGTACTGGAGGTAATGAAAGATCTGGCCCTTGAGGGAATGACCATGATTGTAGTGACTCATGAAATGGGATTTGCCAGAGAAGTGGGACACCGGGTATTCTTTATGGATGAAGGAATACTAATGGAACAAGGAACCCCAACCCAGATTTTTGATAATCCCCAAAATCCTCGTACCCAAGCGTTCTTAAGCAAAGTACTGTAAGTGTAAAAAGGAAGGTTCGTAGAGGGGGAAAGATATTTTTGAACACAACAAGGCTCAATTATCATTTTGAAAGATAATTGAGCCTTTAAACAGGTTGCGAACAGCAGAAATGGGGAAGTTACGAGACCACACACCTGTTGGTTTATCCCCGGGTCGTGGCAGGAGGGTATAATATTGAACAAGCGAATCAAGCAGATACTGGATTTATTATTGCAAGAATATCCCGAGGCCGGCACCATGCTGGAGTTCAATTCCAGATTTGAATTGCTGGTAGCAGTGATATTGTCTGCCCAGACCACTGATGCTCAGGTTAACCGGGTAACTGCGGGTTTATTCCAAAGGCACACTACCCCTCAGGAATTTGCTGATTTGGATTTGGAATCCCTGGAAGAGCTCGTTAAAGCTGTAGGTCTGTATAAGAGCAAGGCTAAAAATATTCAGGCTATGTCCAAAAAGCTTATTCAGGAATACGGGGGAGAAGTTCCGGCTGAGATGGATGAATTAATTAAACTGCCGGGAGTAGGAAGAAAAACCGCCAATGTAGTTCTGGCCGTAGGCTTTGGCCTGCCTGGTCTGGGAGTGGATACTCATGTGCACCGGGTAGCCAATAGATTGGGTTTGGTTAGTTCCAAAAACCCTGATGAAACTGAAAAGGAATTAAAAGCCTTGATACCACAGGAAATGTGGAGCAAGAGCCATCATCTCTTTATATGGCATGGGCGCCGGGTCTGCAAGGCCCGTACGCCACAATGCGGGCAGTGTGTACTGGATCCTTTGTGCCCCAAAATTGATTATGAGTTGCCATGATATACCCTATCCAGGGTCAATGGCGGGGCGAGCACATCTACGGGTTTACAGCGGAAATTTTGGGATTGCCGGCGAAGGATTGTAGGGGCGGTCTTTGACCGCCCGCCCGGGCCTAATAACGAAAACGTGTATTAATTAACGGTCCCAGGCGCGGGCGACCGCAGATCGCCCCTACGGGCATCAATGGTTTATTGGTCGCTAGCAGGCAGGTGACGGCAGCTAGCTCCAACAACGCCCTGAGTGATTAGAATGGAGAAATAAGGGCAATAATTAGGGGGAGGAGTTGTACTGGAGCTAGTCTATGTGCTACAATAATAAATATTTTTAAAGCCATAAATTTTACATTTAATTACTATGAACGGGACAGTAAACCAAAACAATCGCCATCAGCGAGTCGGGGATGGTGTAAGCCCGACAGCGAGTTTTAGTTGAAGATCACCCGGGAGTTGTCAAGCTGAAGGGTTAAGTGATAAAGCTTGAACGTTGCTCGCGTTAAGAGTCTGGAGTGGTGCCTGTTTCAACAGGTGCTATAAGGGTGGTACCGCGGAAAGTGCTTTTCGTCCCTTGGGGATGGAAAGTTTTTTATTTATATACAAATATACTGGTGAGGTGGTTAAAAGATGGCTAAGGGTAAATATGATGCAACATTGAATTTGCCTCAGACTAATTTTCCCATGAGAGCAAACCTTCCTAATAAGGAACCTGAAATATTGCAGTTCTGGGAAGAAAACGAAATATATGAAAAGGTACAGGAGAAAAATACTGGCCGGGATAGATTTATTCTCCATGATGGCCCTCCTTATGCCAATGGTGATATTCACCTGGGTCATACCTTAAACAAGGTTTTAAAGGATATTATTATCAAGTATCGGTCTATGACTGGTTTTGATGCCCCTTATGTTCCGGGCTGGGATACTCATGGTCTGCCTATTGAACAGCAGGCCATAAAGGCTTTGGGTATTGACCGGCATAAAACCAACGTGCTGGAATTCAGAAAGCACTGCCAGCAATATGCCCTGAAATATGTAGATATTCAGCGCGAGGAATTTAAGCGTTTAGGGGTACGGGGCAACTGGGCCCAGCCCTATCTAACCTTGCATCCCAGCTTTGAGTCGGTACAGGTTAGAGTATTCGGAGAAATGGCTAAAAAGGGCTATATATATAAAGGATTAAAACCCGTTTACTGGTGCTCCGATTGTGAAACGGCCTTAGCGGAAGCCGAGGTAGAATATGGTGACAAAACTTCTCCTTCGATTTATGTTAAATTTCCGCTCAAAGACGGCCGGGGAATTTTACCGGAAGATGCTTTTGTTATCATCTGGACTACTACTCCTTGGACTCTGCCGGCTAATACAGGTATAAGCCTACATCCTGATTATGAATATCTTTTGTTGCAGGTCGATAATGAAAAATACCTGGTGGCCAAGGAACTGCTGGAAAATGTGGCTGCCCAAGTAGGATGGGATAAATACACTATTCTGCAGGAATTCAAGGGCTCGGAGCTGGAAAGAGTAGTGTGTCAGCATCCCTTCTTTGACCGGGATTCCCTGCTGGTTTTAGGTGAGCACGTAACTCTGGAAGCAGGTACCGGGTGCGTTCATACTGCCCCCGGACATGGTGAAGATGACTTTTGCGTAGGTAAAGAATATGGTCTGGAAGTCATCTCTCCGGTAGATGACAGAGGTAGATTTACCAGTGAAGCCGGCATGTTTCAGGGTCTTTTTGTACATGATGCCAATAAAAATGTGATAGCACAGTTGGAACAATTGGGTCTTTTGGTTTATGCTTCCAGTGTAAACCATCAATACCCCTACTGCTGGCGCTGTAAGAAGCCCATAATCTACCGGGCTACTGAACAGTGGTTTGCCTCTATCGATGGTTTTAGAGAAGATGCCCTAAAGGGCATTGATCAGGTCAAGTGGATTCCAGCCTGGGGACGGGAACGGATTTACAACATGGTCCGGGACCGGGGAGACTGGTGTATTTCCCGTCAAAGAACCTGGGGGGTTCCCATTCCCATATTCTATTGCCAATCCTGCGGGGAAGCAGTTATCAACGATGATACTATCAATCGGATAGCTGATCTTTTTGCCCAGCATGGGGCTGATATCTGGTTTAAAGAGGAGGCTGAGCAGCTGCTTCCAGCCGATTACCAGTGTCCTCATTGTTCAGGCGGCAAATTCCGTAAAGAAACAGATATAATGGATGTATGGTTTGACTCGGGTTCCAGCCATATGGCAGTACTGGAAACTAGAGATGACCAGCGCTGGCCCGCTGACATGTACCTGGAAGGCAGTGACCAGCATCGGGGTTGGTTCAACTCCTCATTATCCACCTCGGTAGCGGTAAGAGGAGTTCCGCCCTACAGACAAGTATTAACCCACGGATTTGTGGTGGATGAACATGGCCGCAAGATGTCTAAATCTCTGGGCAATGTGGTTGACCCATTGAAAATGATCCAACAGATGGGAGCAGATATACTCAGGCTATGGGTATCATCAGCTGATTACCGCACCGATATTGCGGTATCCCAGAATATTATTAAGCAAAGTGCTGAAGCCTACCGAAAGATCAGAAACACCTGCCGCTTTATCCTGGGTAATTTATTCGATTTTGATCCCGCCAGCGATAAAGTAGCTTACAACAATCTGACTGATCTGGATAAATGGGCTCTGGCCAAACTGGATAAACTGGTTCGTAAGGTTAGCCGGGCTTATGATGAGTATGAGTTCCATGTGGTTTTTCACTCGGTGCATAACTTCTGTACTATCGATCTGAGCAGTATCTACTTTGATGTATTAAAAGATAAATTGTATTGTTCACATCCGGATGATGCTGAGCGAAAAGCAGCTCAAAGCGTACTTTATGAGCTTATCAATGCGGTTGTTATTATTGTGACTCCTATTCTGGCCTTTACCAGTGAAGAAATCTGGAGCCATCTTAAAAAAACAGCTGATCCCATTAGTGTTCAGCTTTTGGAATGGCCTCGAGGCAAGGATGAATATGCCAACGAAGAAGTAGAAAATACAATAGACCGGGTGCTGGTAGTCAGGGAAGTAGTAACCAAAGCCTTGGAGGAGGCCCGGGTCAAGAAAGTAATCGGTCACTCTCTGGGAGCCTGGATTACCATTTATGCTGATGAGGATAAGGCCCAATTGCTCCAGAGAGTAGAAGATTTGGAGAAGATATTTATAGTATCTCGGGTGGATATTAAATCAGCAACTGAGCGCAGCCAGGATGCCTTGGCCCTGGAAGAGGTAAGTGGTATCTGGGTAAGAGTGCAGCCGGCTGAGGGTGATAAATGCGAGCGCTGCTGGATTATTGAACCTTCGGTGGGAAGTGATACCGCTCATCCCACTCTATGTGCTCGATGCAGCCAGGTGTTATCCCGTTTGAACCCATAGGAGGTATGGCAGGTGGAAATAAGTAAAAGAGCGATTATCACGGTGCTGGGAAATGACAGGGTTGGTATCATATATGGTATTTCCGGTGTGCTGGCCCAAAACAATGTCAATATTCTAGACATCAGTCAAACCATATTGCAGGAGTTTTTTACCATGGTAATGGTGGTTGATGTTTCCCAGAGTTTGGCGGAATTTGCCCAGTTAAAGGAGCAATTGGCTCTCAAGGGAAAAGAAATGGGCTTGCAAGTTAATATACAGCATGAGGATATATTCAGGTATATGCACAGGATATAAGGAACAGGGACTCAAAGACAGTGGTGGGATGTGAGAGTGCAATTCTCAAGCTAAGGACAGGGGACACACCTTCCTTTAAGTGCTTGTTTGAAGGAATGTCCCTGAGTATAGAGGAGGTTGGAGAGTGCCATTTAATATAAGTAATGAAGAAATCCTGGAGACCTGGCGAATGGTTGAGGTTGAGAAGCTTGACATCCGGACCATTACTATGGGCATCAATATCCTGGACTGCAGAACTGACGACGCCGACAAGACCGGCCGGGCTATCTATGATAAAATATGCCTTTGGGCTAGGGATTTGGTTAAGGTGGGGGAAGGAATCGAGCGGGATTTTGGAATTCCCATTATTAACAAGCGAATTTCAGTTACTCCCATCGCTATGTTGGTAGATGGCTTTACCAAAGAACAAATAATACGAGTGGGACAGTGTCTGGATCAGGCTGCCCGTGAAGTAGGAGTTAACTTCCTGGGGGGATTTACCGCCCTGGTACACAAGGGCTATACCCGGGGAGCATGGGAGCTGATACAGGCTATTCCTGAGACTTTGGCGGCCACACAACACGTATGTTCTTCGGTTAATGTGGGAACAACTAAGGCGGGCATTAATATGGATGCCGTTTATGATATGGGGCAAATAATTAAAAAAACCGCTGCATTAACCGCCGATAAGGATGGCCTGGGCTGTGCCAAACTGGTGGTGTTCTGCAATGCGGTTAATGATAATCCCTTTATGGCTGGAGCCTTTCACGGACCGGGAGAGCCGGAATCAGTGCTAAACATAGGCATCAGCGGTCCCGGAGTAGTGAGCAATGTAGTGAAAAACAACCCAGACTGCGAGCTGGGAGAATTGGCCAACCGGATTAAAAATACTGCCTTCAAAATCACTCGCAGCGGGGAATTGGTAGGAAGGGTAGCTTCCAGCCGCTTGGGAGTACCCTTTGGCATAGTTGATTTATCTTTAGCACCAACTCCCGCAGTAGGGGATAGTGTGGCTGAGATACTGGAAGCTATGGGCTTGGAACAAGTAGGCACCCACGGAACTACCGCTGCCCTAGCTTTACTTAATGATGCGGTGAAAAAGGGAGGAGCTATGGCTTCCTCTTATGTGGGCGGGCTTTCCGGTGCTTTCATACCGGTTAGCGAGGATGCGGGCATGATCGCGGCAGCAGAAGCCGGAGCTTTGACCCTGGATAAATTGGAGGCTATGACCTGCGTATGTTCAGTGGGATTAGATATGATTGCGGTACCCGGAGACACTCCGGCTGAGACTTTATCGGCCATAATTGCCGACGAAGCTGCCATTGGCATGATTAACCGTAAAACCACTGCGGTAAGGATCATTCCGGCTCCCGGCAAAAAGGTAGGCGATTATGTGGAGTTTGGAGGATTGCTGGGTCGTGCTCCTATAATGCCTGTCAATCCCAACCATTCCACCCTTTTTATCAAGCGGAAGGGAAGAATTCCTGCCCCCCTGCAAGCACTGAATAATTAACTCGGGAGTTGACCTAAGCTGGTATGTAATTTCATATATATGGAATAATAAATATTAGGTGGGGAGAATGTGAAGCAGGAAGATAAGAAGGAAAATTTCGATACCGGGCAGCCTCAAGTAGATCAGCCTATACATGAGCAGCTGAGCTATTTACAGCTAAAGATAGATGAGATAGCCTACAACATGGAAAAGCTAGGGATTTCAGAATACATGGAAATGTTGCACAATCCTCGCCGGCTTTTTTTTAGCAACTTCTGGGCTGGCATCTATCGAGGTTTTGGGATGGCCATAGGTTTTACCGTTCTGGCTGGTATAGTCATCTATGTTTTACAGGGCATTATAATGCTTAATATTCCATTGATAGGAGATTTTATAGCTGAAATAGTTCAGATTGTTCAGAACCAAATGCAAATGAAATAGGGTAGGGTTTGTTAATACTTAAAAATGAGGTGTTAACAAATGTTTTATGGAGCCAGTCTGCAAATGCGCAAGCAAGAAATTGAAAAGATGATAAGGGAAAAAAGAGAATTGCTTATGGAGGCGGGAGCAGAACTGTCGGTATTTCAGCCTCACGCTGATATGGCATGGGAACTCTATGACAGAGAAAAAAATCAAGAAATAATCGAACTGCTGGAAATAGAGTTATCCCGAGTAAATGAAGCCCTGCAAAAAGTGGCGGATGGGAAATACGGCTTATGCGATGCCTGTGGAGGGGCTATTGAAGAGGAACGCTTGCAACGGCAAATAAACGCCTCTTTGTGCCATAAATGTCAAGAGGATCAAAACAATATCCTGCATTAATGTGCAACTTTCGCAATAGAATTGGTGTATATTAGTATGAGAGGAAAGAGTTCTCTATATCTGTTCTTGCTTCCTGGATGGATAGGCGGAACTTGGCATCGTATTATTGGGGTCATACTATATAAATTTTATGTTTAGCAAGGAGGCTCACCTTTTATGAAGGTCGGAATATTTACAGACAGTTATAAGCCCTATACTAGTGGAGTAGTGACATCTATATCTACTTTCAAAGAAGAATTAAGCAAACTAGGACATGAAATATACATTTTTGCACCCAGTTATCCCAATTACGAGGACGATGAAACTGGAGTCTTCAGGTATTTTTCCATGAGTTCACCTACCAATCCTGATTTTGCTCTCGCCGTACCAGTTTATCCCGGCATGCATATGTTGTTGAAAAAACTGGATCTGGATATTATTCATGTCCATTCACCTTTCACAATGGGCTGGGTGGGCATGCACTGGGCCAACCGTCAGCATGTGCCCCTGCTCTTTACCTATCATACTCTATATGATCAGTATGCCCATTATGTACCGGTAGCCCAGGAACTGGTAAAGGAAATGGCCTTGCGTTTTAGCAATAACTTCTGTAACCAGTGTGATCACATCATAGTGCCCAGCCACGAGGTAGGCCGTTTGTTGCACAGTTATGAGATTAATACTCCGATTACGGTAATCCCTACCGGGGTACCTTTGCACAAATTCCAAGGCCGTGGGCAGAACTGGTTGCGTAATAATTACAATATTCCCCAGGAAAACAAAATCCTACTCTTTGTAGGCCGTTTGACCAAGGAAAAGAACTTGCAGTATCTGATTGAGACATTCAATTTGATTAAAAAGAGAATGTCCCATACCAGTCTGGTTCTTACAGCTCAGGGTCCCATGGAAGAAGAATTGAAAAATCTGGCCTTGAACTTGGGCCTAAATCTGGAGAGGGACGTAATATTTACCGGTGCCCAGCCTTTTGACAACCTGGTTGATATTTACTACTCATCAGATTTATTTGTGTTCTCTTCTATGACCGAAACCCAGGGTTTAGTTTTGATCGAGGCTATGGCTGCCGGACTTCCGGTGGTAGCAGTGAGAGCCTCTGGAGTGCAGGAGATGGTAGACCACGGCGTAAATGGTATTCTGACTGAATATAACCAAGAAGAATTCGCCCAGGCGGTTATCGGTTTATTATCGGACCCCAAACTATATAATTACTATAAAGAAAATGCCGGCAAGAAAGCCCGAAGCCTTTCCTCAGCCAATATGGCCCTGACAATGGAACAAGTATATAACGATCTCTTGCTCAATACTCCTCGCCGTCGTACCAAAATACAGGAATTTATTGCTCGTATTGCACCATAGAGTAAGGCTTACAGCAGGCGGCCTGATGGAAGAGGCCGTTTTTTCTCGTGCTGTTTTATTTAATAAGGTATCTGTGGTAAATTAGTTAGTAGCTAAGAGGTGAGCCATGGCAAGTACTATTAAGCATATGGGAAGGGTAATAGATTGAGAAAAATTTTGGCCATAATGGTCGGTAAAATAGTAATATTATTAAGTCGCCGTTTAGGAAATCAAGGAACCGATTTTCCAGGCCGGGTGGCTCGCAAAATATATCCCGGGATATTAAAAGCACTGGCTGCCAACATTGATGAAGAGATTTTCATTGTAACTGGTACTAACGGCAAAACTACTACCAGCAATATGATAGCAGCCATACTAAAAGAAAAAGGCTATTCTCTGGTCCATAATTCGGCCGGGGCCAATATGCTTACCGGAATTACCACTGCTTTTATTAAAGCTTCCGATATCCTGGGTCGAAATAAATTCGATTATGCTTTATTGGAAGTTGATGAAGCTTATGTTCCTTTGTTGATACACGAAGCTCGGCCCCGAGTAGTGATTATCACCAATTTCTTTCGGGATCAGCTGGACCGCTATGGGGAACTGGATCATACCATTAATCTGATCAAAGATGGTGTTCGCAACACTGATATTGAGCTGGTTTTAAATGGGGATGATCCCCTTATAACCCATTTCCAACACGACACCGGTCTGCACTGCTGGTATTACGGCTTCGAAGACACTGTATATGACAGCATGGAAAGCGAAGAAAGCCGGGAAGGCAGGTATTGTGTTTTTTGTGGGGAAGAACTTGAATATAGCAGATACCATTATGCTCAACTAGGGCAATTCAACTGTCCCCGCTGTCAGAATCATAACCCCCATTTGAATTTTACCGGGCGGGGGCTGAAGATGACTCCTTTTATTGAGATGAAAGTCAACGATCTTGCTATTGAAAGCCCCTATCAAGGCTTTTATAATGCCTATAATATTCTGGCCGCAGTTTCCGCAGCCCGATTGGTAGGCATAGAGGATGGCGTTATTCAAAAGGCTATAGCCGGCTACCAGCCTCGGGCGGGGCGGATGGAAAACTTTATCATAAACGGTAAGCGGACGGTATTGATATTGGTAAAAAACCCTACTGGTCTCAACCAAACCCTATCCACCCTGCTATATGATCAGCAGTCCAAAAATCTCTTTGTGGCATTAAACGACAATGCGGCTGATGGCCGGGATATATCCTGGATTTGGGATGCGGATGTGGAAGTCCTGGCTCAGGACAAGGCCCAGATAGTAAAGGTAGTATGTTCCGGCCAAAGAAGTGGAGATATGGCAGTTCGAATCAAATACAGCGGGATAGATTCCCGATTGATTAGTATAAAAAGCTCTCTGGAAGAGGGAATAAGGGCAGCTACGGCAGGGCCAGGAGAGGTGAGCTACATACTTTCCACTTATACGGCCTTATTTGACTGCCAGAAGATACTGAAGAAAATGCAGCAGCAGGATGAGGCGGAGAAAACCGTTGGAGTCCAGCAAATGCAGGCATAGATTATAGGAGGGGAGCTATGCGACAAAATGGAATAAAAAATGTGGCAGTACTAATGTTAATTGCAATAATTTTCATTAGCGGCTGTGCACAACACACAACAGAGTGTAAGGGTCTGCAGTTGGGCAGTATGGTATCGTCCATGGGAGCTGTAGATCCAGAGCGTTTTGATGAGCAAAAAATGTCCTATACTATCCAATTATGCAATGATTCCAAGCAGGATAGTTATATTTCTTTTGTAGAACCATTAATAACAGCTGATATTAAGGGCCGAATATCTAGTGGAGATACTAGGATAGAGGTTAAGGAAAAGGTTAAAGCTGGAGGGTCTATCAAGGTGCAGGGAGAATTCATCTTTGAGGCCGGGGATCTGAACAAACAGGATATTATAGCAATGGAACCTATTATTACTGGCTTCAGCTTAGGCACCGAGCAGATTATACAAGTAAAGGGAGCAGATCTGGATTAGTCACCCGGGAAAAGTACCAAGGAGGTAAACTTATGTTCTGGGAAAATACTACTCTGATAGTTATTCTGCCGATGTTATTGACCTATTTCTTTAGACTGAGCAAGGAGAATCGTAAAACTGCTGCCGATGCTCCTCAGTGCCGGTATAATGCTGGCGGCACTAATCACTTGTCTGCTGTTTCCGTCTGTTGCTGACCAGGGGCGTAGTATAGCATGGGCGGAGCTTATAGCCTTGGCCAGTTCCGCTTTGGCTCTATTTATATTGCAGCAGGTAGACAAGCTACATAATTCTTTTGATAAATAAGAAGGGGTTTTAAAATATGGCTGTTTTTACCATAGCCCACCTATATCCGGACCTGCTCAACCTTTATGGAGATAGAGGCAATTTGCTCTGCCTGCAGCAGAGAATGGTATGGCATGGACATGACTGCCGGATCAAAAATATCCGGCTGGGAGATAACCTGGATTATTCAAGCCTGGATATGATATTCATGGGTGGAGGTTCAGACCGGGAGCAGGGTTTGGTATATCAAGATCTGGTAAAGCGTTCAGATAGCTTTATGGTAGCCATAGAGGAAGGTATGCCAGTTCTATGTATATGCGGAGCTTATCAACTGCTGGGAAGCTCCTATCTGGATCTGGATGGACATCTGATGGAGGGACTAAAATTCTTCGACTTTACTACCCGAGCCACCAAGAATCGTTTGATAGGAAACGTACTGATTAAAGCCTGTCTGGGAGGGCAAGAAATGACGGTGGTAGGATTTGAAAACCATGGAGGTAGAACCTATTTTGAGGATAATTCTTTACAGCCCTTTGGGGAAGTCTTGCGAGGTTATGGAAATAATGGAGAAGACCAAAAGGAAGGCATTAAATATCACCATCTGATAGGAACTTACTTGCATGGTCCCCTCTTGCCGAAAAATCCGGGAGTAGCAGACTTCTTCCTTAAAACCATGGCTCAGAGACGAGGGATAGAATTTGGCTCCAGGCTGGATGATGACATAGAATTAACCGCTCATGAACAGATGAAGAATCGTCTCATATAGTACTCAACACTCCAACCTTTTAGTATGGGAATGTTTTTCTAAGCACGGGGTAATACTATACCATAAGCTGGCATTAAGGGGTGGTATTATCAAGCTGAGTAAAGCTAAGCCTGGGATTGATTCTTTTCCCATGGAAATAATCCAGAACCGTATGATAGAGGTGCTGCACAGCAATTATTCCGGACTAAACTTGATCATAGACTATCTGCTGCAGAGCAGCGGAAAAATGCTAAGACCCCGTCTAGTATATAGGTCCGCCCAACTACATCCCCATGAACCTAAACAAGTAATAGATATATCGGTAGCGGTTGAACTGATTCACCTGGCTTCGCTGCTCCACGATGATGTCATTGATGAGGCCCATGTCAGGCGGGGACGTGAAAGCGTAAACATCCGCTGGGGCAATCAAGCCAGTGTGATCACCGGCGACTATCTGTTTGCGGCCGCTTTTAATTTGATCAACCAACATGGTTTGGATGAGGTTATGGACAGCATTACCTCTACCATACAGCTAATGTGTACCGGAGAGATAAAACAAATGGCTCTGAACAGCGATTTGGACATTTGTGAAGAGGAGTACTACGACAAGACCTACCGCAAGACTGCCTGCCTTTTTGCCTCTGCCTGCAGAGTAGGGGCCTTGACGGCAGAGACTCCATCCTCACAGGTTCAGCTACTGTATGACTTTGGATTAAACCTGGGTTATGCTTACCAAATAATGGACGATGTGCTGGATTTTACAGCAGAAGCCAAGCAACTAGGAAAACCATCTGGAAATGACTTGACCCAGGGAAACATAACCCTGCCGATTATCCTGGCCTTAAAAGACTGGGAGTGGGGAATGAAATTAAGAAATCTGATAGAAGCAGGAAAAAGCAGCAAGGATAAACTGCCGTTGATAGTTAGCATGCTCTGGGAAAGCGGGGCCTTGGAGCAATGTATGCTCAAGTCCCGGCAATTTTTACAGCGAGCCCTGGAGAGTATCAATCTATTGCCCGTTAGTCCAGAGCGACAGGCCTTGCAGGACCTGGCCTGCAGGCTGATGGATACTTGTTACGGATGCCTGCCAGAAGCCAATACGGGGCAAGGGTGGTGGTCAACAAGTGGAAATACCCAATAGCACTCTGGCTGATATCTCCAGCTCATGCAGCCGGCGGTCGATTAAAGGACAGAGCAGTATTATGGCTCGCTATATATTTTACATACTGCCTCTGGTCAAGAAACACTTGGGTCGCTGGAAACAAGCAGCCCGGCAGTGCCAGAGCAGTGAACTAAGACTTCAGGCTTTGTTAAGTATAAAGCATAAGGACTTTCACTGTCAGGGAGGGGCCGTATTTGCTTTGGCTGCGGACTCCAGGCGGGAGGAGTTAACAGCCCTGATTGTAGCCTATCAGACTATTTGCGATTACCTGGACAACCTCTGTGACCGGGCTGGATGCACAGAGGGCAGAGCCTTTCAACAACTGCACAGGGCCTTGATAGTGGCCCTAAGTCCCGGAAAAGCACATGAGGACTACTACCAGTATTATCCCTATAAAAACGACGGAGGATATTTGCAGCAATTGGTAGAGGAATGTCAGCATTGGGTGCAGCAAATGCCCTCCTGGTCTTTAGTAGAAAAAGAGAGCCTTCAGCTGGTGAACTTATACTCAAATCTGCAGGTCTATAAGCATTTGATGACAGATATCAGGGAAGAGCAGCTTAAAGAATGGATTATGAGCGAAGCTAAATCCTATCCTGACCTTTATTGGCAGGAATTTGCCGCTGCCTGTGGATCTACCCTGGCTCTATTTGCCTTAATGGCACTTGCAGCTTCCGAAGATTTGTCAGCAGAGGAGGTGAAAAGCAGTTTAAACGCCTATTTTCCATGGATATGCAGCCTACACATACTTCTCGACTATTATATAGACCGCCAGGAAGACCTGGAGGGAGGAGATTTGAACTTTACATTCTACTATACGGATAGGGAGGAGATCTTGGAGCGGCTTAAATTATTAGTGCGACAATCTCACCGCTGTGCCAGTAAGCTGTCCAACAGTGCCTTGGCCAAAACTATAGTAGAAGGTCTCTTGGCCCTGTATTTATCCGACCCCAAAGTAAAGCAGCAAGCTTTCCAGCAAAGCGCTAGTGAACTCCTGGCCGAATCTGGCCCCCCTGCCTTTCGGACTTATCAGCTATGTAAAGTAGTCCGGAAGTTTTTATAGATAACATGGGATCACAGACGATTAAACTTTACAGTTCCTGCTCTTAATCGGCAGGAATTTTTTATCTTGGCATGTAATATTAGATTTAGTAACAGGTATTTATTATAGTCATAAAGAACGAAAGGAGATAGAAAATGGCCGATGTTATTGACTATCAAATATTTGGGGACGATCTGCAAATGGTAGAAATCGAATTAGATCCGGGAGAAGGGGTCAGAGCAGAAGCTGGAGCCATGATGTACATGGAACAGGGCATCGTAATGCAAACCGGAACAGGCGGAGGTCTGTTCAAAGGCTTTAAACGGGCTATAACCGGGGAGAGTTTCTTCATAACTACCTTTCTCAACAACGGACGGGTAAAACAGCGGGTTGCATTCGGAGCGCCCTATCCGGGAAAAGTAATACCTATCGATTTGGGAGCCCATAGAGGTCAGTTTATTGCGCAAAAAGATTCTTTCCTTTGTTCAGCCAACGGAATTGATATAGAAATTGCATTTACCCGTAAGTTAGGAGCCGGACTATTTGGAGGGGAAGGATTCATTCTACAGAGATTAAAAGGTGATGGAATGGCCTTTATTCATGCTGGAGGTATGATAATCAAGAAAGAACTGGGCGCCGGAGAAACCATTCGGCTGGATACCGGATGTCTGGCTGGTATGGAAGCCACCATAAAGTACGACATACAATTCGTGGGTGGCTTTAAGAACGCTCTGTTCGGAGGGGAAGGACTTTTCCTGGCTACTCTTACCGGACCGGGAGTGGTATATTTGCAGAGCCTGCCCCTATCCAGGTTGGCGGATCGTATTTCCTCGGCATCTGGCTTTAAGGCCGGCAACAGCGGTGGAGAAACCAGAGGTCTGGGCGGAATTTTGGGGGACATTATCAGCGGAGACTAGAGATAGCAAAAATCTTTTCTGACAAAAGTGGACAATAGCCTAATGCCTGGTCTATAGGGAGTAAATCCCCAAAGGGCAATGGATTATGGACGTAGGAATGAGAATAAAGTTATTGGCAAAACATCCAAGAGGTCTATATCTGCTGCAATATTGCATAAAATGATAGAATTTGACGCTAAAATATGCTATCTATAGGCATTCCAGGGTAGTAGAATAAAGGTAACACTTGATGAAGGCAATAAGTGGAAGGGATTTATAGAATATGCGAATCAGCGTAGTGTTTAATTCTGACCGTGAGATTGTGTTGCCAGTACAATATAATCACATCCTACAGGGCTTCATGTATAAGAATCAACTCGATCGAGACTACAGTCAATTTTTACACCAGGACATCAAAGGCGCATCTAACGGAAAGTTCAACCTTTTTACATTTTCCCGCTTGATGGGGAAATTTAAATTCAGCAAGGAAACCGGGAAAATAACCCTGTTTCCCCCAGCTAAACTCATCATATCTTCTGCCGTGGATGAATTTATTTTGGACTTGGCTGATAAACTGCTAAAATCCGAACTAATTTTCTTAGGACATAATGAAGTTGAAATTGAACGTATTGATATGCACGAAGCGGTTAAATTCGGAAAAAAAGTGCAGATCAAAATGCTGTCACCTCTGGTTGGATGTACTACCAGCATACGCGAAGAAAAGAAATACACCAATTATTATTCCCCTTGGCAGAACCAGTTCACGGAAATCGCCAGGAATAATCTCTTGAGCAAATATGAAGTGGTACATGGTTATCGGCCCGATAACAAAGAAATCAAGATTATTCCCAATGGCAGCCAGGAGAAGAAATTCGAAAAGATTCTAAACTACAGAGGAACGGTAGTGAAAGGATATGCCGGAATATACTGGTTGAAAGGTTGCCCCGAATTGATCAAAGTAGCTTATGAAGCAGGTCTGGGCTTTAAAAACAACCAGGGATTCGGATGCTGGGAAATAGTAAAGCAAGAAGCGGTATAGATCAGTATACTGCTCAGCTATATTTAGGTATATAGTGTAAGTGTAGTCTAATAATGAGGCTATTACATAATTCCTAATGCTTGCTTATGCCATACACTAACTTTATATACTAAGTCATGCCCAGACAAGTGTACCGCCGGTAAAACGGCGGTATTTTCTGTTGCGTGGGAAAGGTGGCACCAGATTGCTCAGGAATTACTAGTTCAGTTATATCTCATTTACAAAACTTGTTTTGTAATGACAGCAGTGAATTACGCAGGCTGTTATCCGACCTAACACATGTCCCCCCTGACTTCTTTTTGTGATATAATAGAAAAATATACCAAATATGCAATTTGTTAACCATTTAAGAATTAGAGCCAACAAATCGGCAGTTTTAGGGAGGGAGATGGGAGAATGATTCAAGGCTGTCAAGAAATAAGAGATTTGATACCCTTATATATCAAACAGGAATTAACAGATGAAAATCACTTGAAGGTAGAGGAACACCTTACTCACTGCCCAGACTGCAGACAAGTAATGAAGAATAGTACTGAACACTATGCTATAGTCAACCCAGCAGAGGCAGAAGAAAACTGTGTCCCACTGAATGAGCACCCACATCAAAAACAGAGAAACAAACAATTCTTAACCATTGCGTCAGTCTTGCTGCTAATGATAGGAGTAGGAATAATTAGCTATGGGATGGGAATTATGCCGGATAATGAACTGCTGGAGGCCAGGGACGCGGTCAGGGCTCTTAAGGCCAATGGACTGGAGTTGAGCCCCAAGCTTGCCAGCACTGACGACGATCTGGCCGTCAATGGGGTGTTACCCATTGAGTACCAGGTAGATAAGAGTGAAGACAGTATCCTGGTTTATGTATTTGATTCAGTGGATAAACGAAGGCTTGGTGAGAATAACATAGCAAAATACTACCCCTCTCCGGTGTATCGACCAGCCCGCAATCTCATGTTATTTTACCAGGCAGTAATGCCGGAAACCCTGGAAGAATACACGGCCATCCTACCAACTCTCCAATCTCGAATGAAAGCCTTTACTGATACTGTATTCCTGGACCTCAATCAGGGGGAAACCGTTACCCTTAAAGGACAGTCAGAGCACTGGCAGGGAGAAATCACTATACAGTATTTTCAATACTGGTTTCAAAACGAGAATGATGTGACTGGCTTGGATTCTTATGCGCTTACGAAAGGTTTTCTGCGCTATATAGGAGATGAAGAGGAGATAAAGGATTTGAGTTATAAATATAGTAGCAACACCCTGAGCAGAGGTGGTACTAAGACCCAGCTTAATGGAACAGAAGTCAAAATCAATGATGAAGGAAGCGGAGCATATATCCCGGATTGCTACCAGGTTAAGGTGGAGTGGAACGGGAAAGTAGAGGAGTTTGAGATGACCAGGATGTAGATAAAAAGTGTTGAAAACTGACCTGTGATATGGCAGCCGCGTGAGCGGCTGTTGTTTTGTATGGGTAAAATTGGTCTTTGTAAATGAGGCACCCGACTTTGATCCTAAGGTTGTAACACATCTACCAGTGATTGTTTTGGCAAATCCAGCAGAATTAATGTTTAAAGATATAACGTTGAAATGGCCGAAAAACTGCATATACATGATGTGTTAAGGGGCAAACCGATATCACCAAAGGTAAGCTGGTTGCACACAATTAAAAATGGAGTAAAATTAAACTGTGTGGAAAATTAAGGAAGGATTAAGAGAATTATGAGGATTAGTGTAATACTAGAAGCTGAACGGCAGGTTTATAATTTGGTACTTGATTTAGGGGTGATTGCTAGGATATAAACTGGAGGATCAGTAGGTTGACTCGGGTTACTATTTACTAACCTATAAAAGCAATCAAGTATTATAATGACCTTTTTTACGCCATGGGACTCAGATACAAAATGAGCTAGAACAAGTAATCCGAATAATTAGCAGAAAGCTAAAGAGGGACAACTAATGAGTCAAGAATACATTGCACATGTGCGCAAGAATAATGACGGTACCTGGGCATTGCCTCACGGTCTGACGAAACATTTAGAAAATACTGCCAGGATTGCAGAGTTTAATGCTGCAAAATTTCATTCCGGAGAGTGGGGTAGAACGGTTGGATTAGCTCATGATGTTGGTAAGGGAAGGGAGGTATGGCAAAAATACCTGGAAAATGTTAGTGGGTATGACGAAGAAGCCCACTTAGAAGGTAAAAAAGGAAAGATCCCTCATGCAATTTATGGGGCTAAACTAGTGGAAAAATTGTATGGTAAGGGAGTTGGGCGACTCTTGGCTTATTGTATTGCCGGACATCATGCAGGACTGCCCGATTGGTCAGCTGCTGAAGGATCAGGAAAATCCTCGCTTCAATATCAAGAGGCCCAATTAAATCACATCGATGATATTCATAAATCAATAATCGAAATAGTGAGTTCTTCAAAGCCGGGAATGCCTCCCTGGAAATTCAGCAGGGGATTAGACTTATCTCTATGGATAAGGATGTTGTATTCGACTCTGGTAGATGCTGATTTTTTAGATACGGAATTATATATGGATGAAGATAAGTCTAATTATCGGGGCAAATATTATTCAATGCCAGAACTGCTTGCTCGGTTTAATAGCTACATTAAGAATTTTGATCAAAAAGCTGAAAATACAAAGGTAAACCAAATTAGAAGAAATATTCGAGCAAGGTGCACTGAAATGGCAGTTAACGATCAGGGGATGTTCTCCTTAACAGTCCCTACCGGTGGTGGTAAAACACTATCCAGTCTAGCCTTTGCGCTTGAACACGCAGTAAACCATAATCTAGACCGCATTATATATGTAATCCCATATACCAGTATTATTGAACAAAATGCAGATGTATTTCGATCCACAGTAGGCCATGAACAGGTCGTAGAACATCATTCCAATCTGGAGGAGGAAAATAGTACGCCAAAATCAAGGTTGGCCACAGAAAACTGGGATGCTCCCATAATTGTAACAACTTCAGTCCAGTTTTTTGAATCCTTATTTGCAGCCAAATCTAGCCGCTGCCGAAAAATTCATAACATTGCCAGGTCTGTAGTTGTTTTGGACGAAGCACAATTGGTTCCAGTTGATTTTTTGGCTCCGATTTTAGAAACCATGCAATTGTTAGTTGATCATTATCAGGTGAGTTTTGTGATTTCTACTGCTACTCAGCCAGCATTTAAAGAGCGCAAGGTTGATGGCCAAGCGTTTTTGGGCTTGAAAAATATAAAGGAAATAGTAGGGAATGAACAGGAAGTTGATATGCTGTACCGATCATTACAAAGATACCAGGTTGAAATGCCCCCTGACCTGGTCACTCCTTCGAAATGGGACGATATAGCTGAAGAATTAAAAAATTATAATCAGGTTTTATGTGTAGTGTCTGATCGAAAAAGCTGTCGCGAATTACATAGTATGATGCCAAAGGGGACATTTCATCTGTCAGCCTTAATGTGCGGACAACATAGAAGCGAAGTAATTGCAAGCATTAAGCAGAAATTAAAAAGCGAAGAGTCGGTCCGGGTAATAAGCACTCAGCTAGTCGAGGCGGGAGTGGATTTGGACTTCCCGGTAGTTTATAGAGCTTTTGCGGGGTTGGATTCCCTTGCCCAGGCGGCAGGAAGATGCAACAGGGAGGGCAAATTAGCTGATCTGGGAAAAGTAGTGGTTTTCATCCCACCTCGGAAGGCACCTATGGGCATACTGCGCAAGGCCGCAGAGACTACAATCAATATTTTATCAATGAACAACAAAGATCCTTTGAGTCACGACTTGTTTAACAAGTATTTCTCCGAACTATATTGGAAGGCGAATTCTTTGGATCGAGAGAATATCTTATCTTTGCTTAATCCTGAAAATGACTTAAAGGAATGCAGTATTTTTTTTCGAACTGCGGCAGAGAAATTTCGCCTTATTGATGAAAATACTCAGGCAATCCTCGTTCCATATGGAGATGGGGAAGAATTAGTACATTTGTTGAAATTAAAGGGACCAGATCGCTGGCTGCTGCGCAAACTGCAAAGATACACAGTTAACATCTACAGCAACGAATTTAATCAACTGCTTAAGAGAGGTTCAATCCTTGAAATAAGTCCTGGCATTTTTGCTCTCAGTTCACGGGTTGATTACTCGGAAACTGGTCTTATGGTAGAGGTGGTTTTTGATCCTGAGAAATTTATTCTATAGAAAGGAGATGATGGAATTGTCCAAATGGTGTTTGGAAGTCTGGGGCGATTATGCATGTTTCACTCGTCCAGAAATGAAGGTGGAGCGGGTGAGTTATGATGTAATTACCCCCTCCGCTGCACGGGCTATTTTTGAAGCAATTCTTTGGAAACCTGCCATACGATGGAATGTGACCAAAATAGAAGTTATGAATCCAATTAAATGGATATCGGTTCGCCGCAACGAGGTTGGCAAGATCATATCTGCTCCTACAGCCAAGCAGATGGCAGGTGTCCTTGGCGCTCCTATGGGCATATTTATCGAAGATGAGCGGCAACAACGAGCCGGTTTGTTATTACGGGATGTTAGATATCGGATTCACGCTTATTTTGACTTCATTCCACTGCCTCAGAGAAAAGCAAACCGTTCAGCCTTGCCAGAATTATGGGCAGATGACCAGGAACAAGCCCAAATCAGCAGGATGGATGAAAATGAAGGCAAGTATGCGGCTATATTTGAACGTCGTGCTAGGAAAGGGCAATGTTTTCATCGACCCTATCTGGGATGTCGTGAATTTGCCTGCCATTTTCAACTTATCAAAAATCCAATGGAACAACCTGTGCAAACCGTTGCGGAAACTAGAGATCTAGGTTTTATGTTGTATGATATGGACTTCGAACATAATATCAACAATCCAGCTCCATTGTTTTTCCGGGCTCAAATGATCAATGGAGTAATAAATACTGATCGGAGGGAGGTGGAAGTCAGGGGATGATATTACAAGCATTGAAAGAGTATTACGACCGGAAGGCTGCAGAAGGTGAGATGGCTCAAGATGGCTGGATAAAAGGAGGAATTGATTTTATAATAGGCCTTGACTTGCAGGGTAGTATTCTAAGTATTTCTGATATGAGAGAACTTGATGGAAAAAAGTTGGTGCCTCGTGTTTTGGATTTACCGAACATTGGCAAACAAGCATTGAAACACGCTAATAGCGGTAAAGATGCAAATTTGTTGTGGGACAATGCTTCCTTTGTTTTTGGACTAGGTGACAAGGGAAACATCCGACTTCGAAGCATGATTGAAGCCATTGATAAATGGATCGGTAACACACAAGATAAGGGGATTATGGCAGTTCGCAAGTTTTTAGAAAAAGGGCTGGAAAATCGAACCCACTTTGATTCAGCCCTAAATGATATTGAATATGGTGAAACGTTGAGAGCAGGAAATGTAAAACTTAGTTTTCATGTACCACAAACTGGGTTAAGCTTAGTATTTTATTCAGAATCTGTTGTTAGTGCACTTGAGCGAGTAGTTGAACAAAATAACGGCCCGGATATTACTCTTGGAACCTGTTTAGTTACAGGAGTTGAAAAAGTTCCTATTGAATTAACACATCCAGTAACCAAGGGAGTATGGGGAGCGCAGACTTCAGGAGCATGTATTGTAAGCTTTAATAAGGATGCATTTAACTCATATGATAAAGCTCAAAGTTTAAATGCTCCTGTTAGTAAGCAGGTGGCTTCTCAGTATTCCAAAGCGTTAAATGCTTTATTGGAGTCATCAAAACAATGTATTCATATTGGCGATGCTTCTACCGTTTTCTGGTCTGAGAAGAAATCATCTTTTGAATCAGACTTTGCCTATTTCTTCAAAGAGCCAGAAAAAGATAACCCTGATATGGGTGTAGAAAGAGTTAAGGTATTGTTTGAATCAGTTAACAGCGGTGCCTATTTTAATGATGATGGAAATGACCGTTTCTACATTCTTGGCCTGGCACCTAATTCAGCACGTATTTCGGTTCGTTTCTGGCAAGTAGGAAAGATCTCGGAATTTGCAGAACGCATAAGGCAATATTTTGAAGATTTTGCTATTGTAAAGCCTTTGAAAGAGCCTGAATACTATTCTGTATGGCGCATACTAGTCAATATTGCTACCCAGGATAAAAGTGAAAACATACCCCCTAATTTAGCTGGCGATTTTATGCGCTCAATTCTTAACGGAACACCATATCCTTCCACATTACTTCAAGCTTGCCTGCGCCGGATCCGCAGCGATACAGAAAACCGGGTAAAACCAGTACGAGCCGCTTTAATAAAAGCCTATTTAAACCGTTATTATCGGTTTTATCCTAATGATTCACATAAGGAGGTTAATATGCAATTAGATATAAACCAACCATCAACTGGTTATCAATTAGGCAGATTATTTGCTACGCTTGAGAAAATCCAAGAAGAAGCAAATCCGGGTATCAATGCAACAATCAGAGAGCGTTTCTACGGAGCTGCCTGTTCGAATCCGGTAACAGTATTTACCAATTTGCTTCGACTAAAAAATCATCATCTTGCCAAGATGGAGAGCAAAGGCAGAACCATATACTTCGAAAGGTTATTGGGAGAAATCATGGGGAATCTCATGGATTTCCCAGCCCACCTTGATTTACACGAGCAAGGGCGTTTTGCTATTGGTTATTACCATCAACGCCAGTCGTTTTTTGAACCGAAAGCTGATCCCAAACAATTAAGAGAGGAAGTGTAACAAAATGAGTACAGATATTCAAAAACGTTATGATTTCGTAATTTTGTTTGAAGTGAAAGACGGTAACCCGAATGGCGATCCAGATGCAGGCAATTTGCCCCGTATTGATGCTGAAACAGGTCATGGTTTGGTAACGGATGTTTGTTTAAAGCGAAAAATAAGAAACTATGTTGGGCTAAAAATGAATGAACAGATTCCCAATGCAATATTCGTCAGAGAAAAAGCGGTTTTAAATAATACCATCGAACAAGCTTATAAAAGCCTGGATATAAAGTTGGATGAGCCTCCGGCTGATTCATCAGACGGAAGTAAACGGAATAAAAAGGGACAAGGACAAGGAAAGGAGGTTGACCGAGCCAGGCAGTTTTTATGTCAAAACTTTTTTGATATAAGAACCTTCGGGGCGGTGTTGTCCACAGGTGCTAATGCAGGTCAGGTTCGAGGACCCGTACAGTTAACCTTTGCTCGTTCGGTAGACCCCATTGTATCCTTGGAACATAGTATTACTAGGATGGCAGTTACTACTGAAGCAGAAGCTGAAAAACAGGGGGGCGATAATCGGACCATGGGGCGCAAATTTACTGTTCCTTACGGTCTGTATCGTGCTCATGGCTTTGTGTCAGCTCCCCTTGCCAATCAGACTGGCTTTTCTACCGATGATTTGGAACTGCTCTGGGAAGCCCTTGAAAATATGTTTGAACATGATCGTTCAGCGGCCCGTGGTTTAATGGGAACAAGAAAAATATTTATTTTTAAGCACTCATCCAAGATGGGAAATGCTCCAGTGCAGAAACTATTTGATGCTATTAAGGTAAAAAGGATCGATAAGAACAAGCCGCCAAGGAATTTCAGTGATTATGAGATTACAGTTGCACGAGAGGAGATTCCGTCGGGCGTAGAACTAATTGAGAAATAATACTATGGGAAAAATATATTCGGAAGATGAACTTTTAGCAATTTCCGGTTTGCAGCACATAGCATTTTGTGAGCGTCAGTGGGCCTTAATTCATATTGAAAAACAATGGGAAGAAGACCAAAGAACGGCTGAGGGACGAGTATTACATGAAAGGGTCCATGATCCTGATTATAAGGCTCATAAGCCTGGTATAATCAACGTTCGAGCAATGGTGTTAAGGTCATTTGCACTTGGTTTATACGGCGAAGCTGATATGGTCGAATTTATTAAACAACCCGAGGAGATTGGGGTTAAACTGGCTAAAAGGAAAGGATACTACCTGCCGCGACCGGTAGAATACAAAAGGGGAAGGCCCAAAAGAGGTGATTTTGATAGAATCCAGTTGTGTGCACAGGCTATGTGTTTGGAAGAAATGCTTGAATGCAGGCTATTTGAAGGCGATCTTTATTATGGTGAAATCCGGCGACGGGAAACCGTACAGTTTAAAGAGCCTTTGCGCAACAAAGTACAGGAACTATCTGAACGGATGCAGCGTTTATATCAGCAAGGAATTACTCCTTCACCAGCAATGAAAACGTCAGTCTGCAAAAATTGCTCTATGCAGAATATATGTCTGCCTAGTATAAGAAATAAAAAAAGTGTAAGAGATTATTGGGATAAAACAATTAACCTGAAAGTTTAGGAGAAGAGGGCTTCAGAGAATAATATGCATTAAAGTTCTTTGACAATTAAATAAAAAGTTCTTTGGCAAGTTCATGAATATTCTGTGAGTTGGACCAATCCTCTGAGTGGAGTCAGACCATAACAGTAATGTAAAGGGGGGAGGAATCATTGAGGCGTTTATTAAATACGCTTTATGTAACGACACCAGACTCATATCTGGCCCGGGATGGGGAAAATATTATTATACGTATGGATGAAGAAATTCTTTTCAGGGTGCCAGTCCATAATATTGAGGCAATCGTATACTTTGGATATCCTGGAGCCAGTCCTTCGTTACTGGGTTTGTGTGCGGAAAGAGGAGTAACAGTCAGTTTTATGAATCTATATGGTAAGTTTTTGGCTCGCATTGAAGGACCCCAAACTGGGAATGTGTTACTTAGACGAAAGCAATACCGTTTAGCAGATGAGGAGAATGATCTACCGTTGTTAGCCAAATATTTTGTCGCAGCAAAGATAATGAATTGCAGAGCCGTTTTGCAGAGAGGCCGACGAGATCATCCTGAACGTGTAGGAGAAGATATTGACCGGAGTATTTCTTTAATGGCTAACTCAGCAAAGAAAGTATATGAAAGTAAAAGTCTAAATGATATCCGTGGTTTAGAAGGGGAATCTGCTCAAAAATACTTCTCTGAAATAGACCATCTGATTTTGGAGCAAAAAGATGATTTCTTTATGAATGGCAGAAGTCGTCGTCCCCCTATGGATCGGTTTAATACCTTGCTATCTTTTTTTTATACTCTTCTAGTTCATGAATGTCGATCAGCTTTGGAAAGTGTGGGATTAGACCCATCGGTGGGTTATCTTCATAGGGACAGGCCTGGGCGTCCCAGCCTTGCATTGGATTTAATGGAAGAATTGCGTCCTTATCTAGCCGATAGAATGGTTTTATCACTAATCAATAGGAAACAGATTTCTCAAGGAGATTTTACCGTGAAAGAAAACGGTGCAGTATATGTTACTTCAGATGCAAGAAAAACGCTGTTGACAGCATGGCAAAAGCGTAAGCAGGAAGAAATAATTCATCCCTATCTTGAAGAGAAAATCCCCATCGGCTTACTACCTTACACCCAAGCATTGCTTTTGGCAAGATTTTTGAGGGGAGACCTGGATGGATATCCAGCATTTATTTGGAAGTAGGGGATAATTAAAATGATGGTATTGATTACATATGATGTGAGTACGTCAGACTACGATGGGCAAAAACGCTTGAGGAAGGTTGCGAAAAAATGTGTTGATTATGGACAAAGAGTTCAGAACTCAGTTTTTGAATGCCTACTGGAACCTGCCCAGTTTGTCAAACTAAAAAATGAACTTGCGGCTATAATAAATCCTAACCAAGATAGTTTGCGTTACTATATGCTTGGCTCCAATTGGAAAAGGAGGGTAGAGCACTATGGAGCAAAAGAAGGCTACGACCCCGAAGGCCCTATGGTTATTTAGCGCGAACATCAAGCGTTTAATAATTTCCTAAGAGATTCGCGTATGAAGGACAGTGGTTCTTCAGTTAGATTATGGAATTTATTTAACTTTAGAGTTACAAAGATTTTATGGAGTTCGCGGAATTGATTCCATGAACGCCCAGCAAATCGTTGCTTTAGATAATGGCGTCGCACCTCTCGCGGGTGCGTGGATTGAAACGGAATCTTGACCATGATGCTGGGCATGCTCTTATCGTCGCACCTCTCGCGGGTGCGTGGATTGAAACACTGTATCTCGCCGATCCTGACCACTGCATATTGGTCGCACCTCTCGCGGGTGCGTGGATTGAAACTACCCGACCAGGAAAAAATAGATGACGCTACTT
>JAAYJK010000061.1 GCA_012522955.1 Syntrophomonadaceae bacterium | reverse complement strand
GAGTTAGATGAAAAGAAATAGTAAAGAGGTCTGATGCAGGCCTTTTTTTAACAGGTGGAGGACGGGTTGTGGCTAGTTTATTTCCAATATTTCTTGCTATGGATGCCCAACGCTGTGTGGTGATTGGAGGTGGGCAAGTAGCGGAACGGAAAGTGGAGAATCTGCTGGAGTATTCTGTGGAAATAAATGTAATTAGCCCAGAAGCGACTCCCCGGTTGCAGAGTTGGGCAGAAAACCATCAGGTGAACTGGATGGCCAGAGAATTTCAACCAACGGATATTCAGGGAGCTTTTTTAGTTTTTGCAGCCACCGATGATCAGATGATAAATCGTGAAGTGGCTGGTCTGTGTCAAGAAAACGGAATTTTAGTCAATGCTGTTGATGACCCAGTCTATTGTGATTTCTATATCCCCTCTACTATACGGCGTAATTCTCTGGTTCTGGCCATATCAACCGAAGGCAAGAGCCCGGCTTATGCCAAGAGAATGCGCCGGCAGTTGGAAAAGGATATAACGGCAATGCATGGCGAATTTGTTGAATTATTAGGAGAACAAAGAGAAATAGTTAAGCAAGCTGTTCCAGACATAAGGGCCAGACAGGCTATTTTCGAAGCTCTAGCTAGTCTGGATATTCTGGATTTGATAGCTGAGGGAAAAGACGAACAGATAAGGGAGCGGATTGAAGAATGTATGTCCTTGTGGCGGGAGTAAACCACAGGACGGCTCCGGTAGAGATTAGAGAAAAATTTTCTATATCCGGATCTGCCTTGCAGGACGCCTATGCCTCATTGAGTAGCTACAAAACTATTGAGGGCTCAATAATCCTGCAAACTTGCAATCGAACCGAAGTTTATACAACCACCAGGAATATTGAAGCAGGCACTAAAGAACTGGAAAATTTCTTAAGACAGTTTTCAGGATTGGGATATCACGAGTTAAAAAGCTATTTGTACCAACCCAATTGTTATGATGCCATCAATCATCTGTTTAGGGTATCTGCTGGTCTTGACTCTATGATTTTGGGCGAAAATCAGATTCTGGGTCAGGTTAAGGAGGCCTACCTGGAGGCTATTGAAACCGGAGCATCAGATGGGGTCTTAAATGCTCTTTTTCAGAAGGCCATATATGTAGGTAAAAGGGTACGCACGGAAACTGATCTTGATAAATATCCTGTTTCCATCAGTGCGGCGGCCGTTGAATTAGCCCGGCGCAGTTTGGGGGACTTACAGAATAAAACGGTCATGGTGGTTGGGGCTGGGGAAATGAGTGAACTGACCACTCGCTACCTCATGAAGAATGGGGTTCGATCTGTTATAGTGTCCAACCGTTCTTATGATAAAGCACTTCAACTGGCTGAATCGCTGCAAGGTCGGGCAATTCGCCTTACTGAGTTGCCTAATATGTTGCCTCAAACTGACATCGTAATATCCTGCACATCAGCTACCCATTATATAATAAATACTAATAACTGCGGCGACAGTCTGCGCAAACGCCAGGGTCAGCCAATTATTATGATCGATATTGCGGTTCCGCGTGATATTGACCCTGCTTTAAGAGATATTGCCGGGGTTCATTTGTATGATATTGATGATTTACAGGGTGTAGTCGATGCTGATTACTTGGAAAGGCAGCGGGCCTCGCGCGCTGCTCAAAAAATTATTGACGAAGAACTGGATAAATTTAATCAATGGTTGGCTACCCTGTATGTTGTCCCGGTAATTTCAGCTCTAAAATCTCAGGCTGAGGCTATTAAAACACACGAACTGCAAAAGGCCCTCAACCGTATGGGCGCAGTTTCCGAGCATCAGCAAAAAGTACTGGGTTCTATGGCTAATTCCATTGTTAATCAACTCCTGCACCATCCAGTAGTGACTTTAAAGGAAATGGCCGTAAGTAATGAAGGACACATCTATGCAGAAGCTCTTAAGAAATTGTTTGATTTGCAGGTTGATTATGAGGAGACATTGACTGATGAAGCGATTGAGACTGGGAACCAGAGGTAGTAAATTAGCTCAATGGCAGGCCCAAGCTGTAGCTCAGCGCCTGAGAGACAACTATCCTGATTTGCAGGTTGAAATAGTAATTGTAAAGACGGTAGGAGACAAAATCCTGGATGTAGCCCTTTCGCGCATCGGCGATAAGGGCTTGTTTACTACCGAACTTGAAAAAGCCTTAATTGATGGTGATATAGATATCGCTGTACACAGTTTAAAGGATCTGCCTTCCCAACTGGAAGAAGGATTGAAACTGGCGGCGGTGCTTGAGCGGGAACATCCTGGGGATGTATTGATCAGCAGGGCGGGATTGAAGTACCGTGAGCTCCCTGAAGGCAGCGTTTTAGGCACATCCAGCTTGCGAAGGACCGCCCAGATCAAAGCCATACGTCCCGATCTTCAGGTAGTCGATATAAGAGGTAATGTAGAGACTCGTATAAAGAAGATGGAAGAACAACAGCTGGATGGAATTATTCTGGCTTATGCTGGGGTAAAACGATTGGGCTTGGAACAATGGATAACTGATCCGCTGACCTTTGAAGTTATGCTGCCAGCTACTGGACAGGGTATTATTGCCATCGAGACCCGGGATCCTGATGCGCAGATCAGTGGCCTACTAGAAGCTATTAACCATAAAGAAACATATATCGAAATGCAGGCTGAGCGTGCTTTTTTAAACAGGCTGGAGGGAGGGTGCCAGGTTCCTATTGGGTCGCTGGCTAAATCCAGTGGCAACAGTCTCGAACTGCAGGGCTTAGTAGCGTCATTAGATGGAACAAAGATTATCCGTGATTCCGTAACAGCATCCGACCCAGACCCGGTACAACTCGGACTGGAACTGGCTGAACGGATGCTGGCCGCCGGGGCGGAAGATATTCTTAACTCCATTAGAAACATGGGGGATTAACCAATGCAAAACAAAGGCATGGTTTACCTAATTGGTGCCGGGCCGGGAGATCCTGGTCTCCTTACTCTTAAGGGGCTGCGCATCCTGCAAAAGGCGGATGTTGTCATATACGACCGTCTAGTGGGCGGAGCGCTGCTTAATATGGCCCGCAGTGATGCAGAAATGATTTATGTAGGCAAAGCATCCGGCCACCATGCTCTTCCCCAGGAGGAAATCAATCAACTTCTGGTAGAAAAGGCCGGCCAGGGCTTGCTCGTGGCGCGCCTAAAAGGGGGAGACCCCTTTTTATATGGGCGGGGTGGGGAAGAGGCTCAGTTTGTACGCCAACACGGCTTGGAATTTGAGATAGTACCGGGTGTGACCTCGGCCATTGCCGTACCTGCTTATGCCGGCATACCCGTAACCCATCGTGACGACACATCCAGTTTTGCTGTTATTACCGGTCATGAAAAACCAGGCAAAAAGGACAGCTCTATTCACTGGGAACATATTGCCACTGGTATTGGCACTCTGGTTTTTCTAATGGGCGTAGAGAACCTACCCTTTATCTGCGAGAATTTAATAAGCCATGGTCGTGACCCGCAAACTCCAATCGCTTTAATTCGCTGGGGCACTCGTCCAGAGCAGGAGGTCTTAACGGGTACTCTTGATACCATTGTAGAACTGGTGCAACAAAATGCTTTTAAGCCTCCGGCAGTCATTGTGGTCGGTGAAGTAGTCAAACTGCGAGAGGAATTGAGCTGGATCGAAAGTAAGCCTTTGTGGGGTAAAAGAGTAGTGGTAACTCGTTCCCGAGCTCAGGCCAGCCAATTGGTCGATACCATCTTGGACTTGGGGGGAGAAGCTATTGAATTTCCTTCCATTGAAATAAAAAAAGAGACTAATCTCAGCGGCCTACACAATGCTATGAGTCATTTGCAAAGCTATGATTGGCTGGTTTTTACCAGTGTTAATGCGGTGGATATCTTTTTTGAAGAACTGATGGCTTGCGGGTGTGATATCCGCGAATTAAAAGGAATAAAGCTGGCAGCTATTGGCCCGGCTACCCAGGAACAGCTCACCCGCAGGGGACTAAAAGTGGAGGTAGTGCCTGAAGAATATCGGGCAGAAGGGATTATCAAGTCTTTGCTCGCCATGAGTAAACCGGGACAGTGGGTGCTTCTTCCGCGGGCTCGCGGGGCCCGAACCATTTTGCCCGATGAACTGAAACAAGCTGGACTACATGTAAATGAAGTTTTTCTCTATGAAGCCGTTACTGCTATTTCGGTAAGTCCGGAGACCATAGATGAAATTAAAAATGGTAATATGG
>JAAYJK010000060.1 GCA_012522955.1 Syntrophomonadaceae bacterium | reverse complement strand
GTCTACACACCTCTTCATAAATTTGGCATCTTTTGATGGGGTAGCTGATGCTACTACTATTGGGTTCTTAAATTTTACACCACATACTTCAATACTTAAATCTGGTTTCATTCTGGTTCTCCTTTCTATATTGGGAATATTGTTATATCTGCTTATCTCTTCATGCAATATTGATGCCAATTAACCTTATTAATTTAATTTTTATTTCTCTTTATTTTCTTCAGTAGTGCAGAGTGATTAATGAACACAAAGTCTGCTTTGTTCTGCTTCTTAAAGAATGCCTCCCGTACTTTGCCAGCTTCTTCTAATTAATTATTTCAGCCAGATGGTTATGAGGAGTACTTAATAATATTTGCTCGTTTTTCGCATTTATCAATATGATATATTTTTTTATATTGATAAAACTTCAGCATATGTTTAATTAATTATCCCCAAAATTAAGCCGCCGCTTTTAGCGGCGACTATTTTATTTTTATCTATATTCTGGTTGTCTGCCCCCCTGTATGCAGTAAAAACTGAATCAATTATAATTCCGGGCAACCATTATACTAAAAAAACTATTATATCAAGGGGGGCAAAATCTTACTTTTTTACTTGTTTTGTTTTTCTTCCAGAGCCTTCAGTATTTTTTCAGGTGTAATTGGCAGCTCTTTAATCCTTACTCCTACAGCATCATATATGGCATTGGCGATTGATGGCGGAAGACCGGTAAAGGCTGGTTCTGCCAAACCTTTGGCGCCATAAGGTCCATTGGGGTCATTAGTTTCTACCAGGATACTGGTTATAGGAGGCATATCAGTGATTCTGGGCATATTATAACGTTCAAAATTGCGATTATGGATCGCTCCGTTCTTAATACCCATATCTTCCATTAATGTATAACCTATTCCCTGTGCTATAGCCCCCTGAACCTGACCGTCTGCCAGCAAGGGATTGATGGTTTTTCCCAGGTCATGGGCGCTTACTAAGTTAATGATTTTTACTTTTCCGGTCAGGCGATCAACTTCCACCTCAGATATTTGAGCTACAAAAGGATAGGCGGCAGAAACATTCCCATATTTTGTTTCAGGATCAACCACTCTGACATCAGGTGGTGCATAACTGCCATACCCGGTGATCACGCCGCCTGCCATTTGATAATAGGCTTGTTTGGCTGCCTCAGCCACTGACATCTTTCTGGCCGGGTCTGTCTTGCTGCAGCAAATACCTTCCTTAATAAACAGATCCTCCGGGTCTGTTTCCATTTTCTGCGCCACAACAGCAATGATTTTTTCCCGGGCATCGATCGCAGCCAGCCGCACAGCATTCCCTCCCAGGGTTGTAGCCCGGTCGCCAAAAGTACCTAATCCCAGTGGACTTATATCAGTATCGATCAGTTTTACACTGACATCTGATACGTTAAATCCCAATTCATTGGCAGCTATTTGCGCAAAAGTAGTTCTGGAGCCCTGTCCCAAATCGGTCTCACCAGGAAATACAATAGCTTTGCCAGTGGTATCTATCCTTATAAAGCAATAAGCTCCGTCCCAGTCGGGTAAAAAAGTACGATTGCCCGATACATGCAAGCAACAGCCTATGCCAATCCCCCTGGCAAAGCGTTCTTTTTCGTCCTTTTTCCTGGCTCTTATTTCCTTCCAGTTGGCAGCTTCAGTAGTTTTTTCAATACATTCGCTAAGCCCACAGCTTAAAAGTTTCCAGCCGTGAGGTGTTACATCCCCCGGTTGTGAAGCATTAATCAACCTTAGCTCAGCTGGATCAATTCCCAGCTTTTCTGCGGCCATATCCATAATACTCTCATAGGCGAAATGAATCTGCGGGTTGCCAAAACCGCGGAAACACCCGGTGGCAACTTTATTGGTATATACCAGCCGGGCCTTGGTAGCAATGTTCTGAATCCGGTACAAATTATCATGGCGATGAGCGGAACTAAGCATAATGGCGTGACCATAATTTATATATGCCCCATTATCAGCAATAATTTCCGTTTGTTTGGCGGCCAATGTCCCATCTTTCCGGACTCCGAGTTTCATATTAATGTACATGGGTACACGTGGTAAGCCAGCTTGAAAGTCTTCTTCCCGGGTATTGACCATTTTCACCGGGCGGCCTGCTGTCCTTGCCAGTAAAGCACAAAGAGCATGCAGTTTATACTCCAGTTTCCCGCCAAAAGAGCCTCCTATTGGCATCTGAATAATCTGGAGCATATCTTCTCCGATTCCCAAAGCATTAGCGTAAGTTCCTCTGCCCAGGGTAGGCGACTGCATGGGGATCCACAGGCAAATCCGCCCGCTGGCATCACAATCAGCAACAGCGGCATGAGGTTCCAGATATCCTTGATAATGTAGAGGACTGTAGAAATTGTCTTCTACTATAACCGCTGCTTCATTAAATCCTTTTTCAATATCTCCGCGGGTAAAATTAATTTTATAGGGTACATTGGATTTCTGATCTTCATGAATAAGTATGGATGATTCCATGGCTTCGCGAGGATCAAATAATGCCGGCAATTGTTCGTATTCAACTTCTATTAATTCAAGAGCTTGGGCTGCAGTATCCGGGTCAGTGGCTGCAACCAATGCTACTTCATCACCAATATACCGGACTTTTTCCCCAGCTAAGAGCTGTTCATCCAAAATCCTTTGTCCTGCCACCCCATATTTAGGAAATGCCATGTCCTGTCCGGTAATTACTGCTTTAACTCCTATAAGACTTTTTGCCTTGCCGGCATCGATCTTGACAATCCGCGCATGGGGATAGGGGCTCCGTAATACCTTTCCGTACAGCATACCCGGAAGCTGCATATCTGCCGTAAATAAAAGTCTTCCGCTCATTTTATCTAAACCATCTATCATGGGCACTTCTTTGCCAATTAATTCTTTATACATTTTTTTCACCTCCTTTGGAACTATTCAGCCCCATTAAGTTCTTTAATATGTTTAGCCGCATATTGTACTGCATCCACTGTCCGCACATAACCAGTACATCTGCACAAGTGTCCTACCATAGCTTTATTGATATCTTCCGGGCTGGGGTCAGGGTTCTCATCCAAAAGGGCTTTGGTCGCTACTACCATACCCGGAGCACAGAAGCCACACTGAACGGCTCCCACTGCAACATAGGCCTCCTGAATGATTTTTGAAACACCATCATTCAAGCCTTCAATTGTTGTAATAGTGCTTCCATCTAATTCTGCCGCTAGTATTAAACAGGATTGGACCGGTTTTCCGTCCAGCAAAACTACGCAAGCTCCACATTCTCCTCCGTCGCACCCCTGTTTTGCGCCATTTAGTCCCAGTTGATCCCGCAGCAGCTCTAATAGGGTTTGTCCCAGTGCAACTTCGCCTTCCCATGAAAGCCCATTGATCACAAGATGAATAAGCGTTTTCATTGATTTACCCCCTTTACTGCGATATCCAGGGCTTCATCCAGCAGCACCCTTGTTAACTGCATTCGATATGCATCTGGATCAGCAGAACCCAGTTTTTCCTGGACGATCTGTTTGATCAGGTCAGTGCGCTCATTTCCAGGCAGTAACTTGGAGATGGATAAAAGTTCTTCAAAACTACGCGGCCATATGCCGGCACCGGCAATAACCACTTTAAGCTGATATTCATCTGTGTCCATCGTATCCTTTATATTAACCATAACAGTTAAATAAGCCCGCCCCATGGTCTCCCGCGTCCAGCGACGATATCCGGTAGCCAGCGATTGTCCGGTAGGGACTTTAATTTTGCTGATCACCATTCTCCGCCCAAAGCCCTTTAATCTATCACCTATAATTTCTGCAACCGGAACATCCCTGCGCCCGGTTATATCACAGACCTCAATACTGGCATCCAAAGCTGCTAATGGTACCAATAAATCAGCGGCAGGATTTTTGCTGCAAATGTTACCACCTACCGTAGCACGGTTACGCAGCTCAGGTGAACCCACATATCCAGCCGCAAGAATCAAGTCCGGTGCTGCATCAGCAATTATTTCACTG
>JAAYJK010000059.1 GCA_012522955.1 Syntrophomonadaceae bacterium | reverse complement strand
GAAGACCAGCTGGCATTGCAGAGAACGGTGCGAAAATTTGCGGAAAATGAAATTGTTCCGGTTAGACATGACTATGATGAATCAGAAGAATTTCCATGGCCAGAAGTCAAGAAAATGCATGAACTGGGTATTTTCTGCATGAATGCACCGGAAAAATACAACGGCATGACCTTTGGCAATGTAACCCTTTGTATGGTCTGTGAAGAAATATGCAAAGCCTGTTTAGGAATAGGCATTACCCCATTGGCCAATATGCTGGCTTCAGAACCTATTCTATATGGCGGCAATGAAGAGCAGTGGGACTGGTGGTACCCGAGAATTTGTGATGAGGGAAAACTGGCCGCTTATGCAGTGACCGAACCTGGTGCAGGATCAGATGTGGCGGGAGTATCTACCTCGGTTAAGAAGGATGGAGACTATTATATTCTCAATGGGACTAAATGCTTCATTACCAACGGTCGGCATGCTTCTCAATTATGCGTCCTGGCTACCCATGATAAGAGCAAGGGTCATCGTGGCCAGTCCTTTTTTATAGTGGATACCAGCATCGAGGGAGTGTCCTTTGGCAAAAGCGAACATAAAATGGGCATGCGTTGTTCCGAGACCTCAGAGGTGATTTTTGACAATGTAAAAGTACACAAAAAGTGGCTGGTAGGAGAAGAAGGAGACGGATTTAAGCTGGCCATGAAGTCCTTTAATTCTTCTCGTCCATTTATAGCATCAGCCTCGGTAGGAGTGGCCAGTGGAGCTTTTGAATTTGCCAGGGATTATGCCAAAGAAAGAAAGGCCTTTGGCAAACCTATTGCCAGTTTTCAGGCCATTCAATTCATACTGGCAGATATGGCCATGGAAATCGAAGCATCCCGGCTTTTATGGCAGAAGGCAGCCTGGTTACTTGATGAAGGTTTGATGGCGGCCGAATTATCAGCGATATGTAAATGCTATGCAGCCGATATGGCTATGAAGGTTACCACTGATGCAGTGCAAATACTGGGAGGATATGGATTCTGCCGGGACTATCCGGTGGAAAAAATGATGAGGGATGCCAAGATACTGCAGATTTTTGAAGGCACCTCGCAGATACAGCGAGTAATAATTGCTAAAGACCTTTTATCCTAGACAGAGATATATAACTGAAGGAGGAGAATTATATGAAGTATGAACCTATTCCACTTCGGAAGGGTAAGGCTAAACCGCCAACTAATAAAGTAATGAGCATGAAGGAAGCGGTGAGCGAGTTGATTCACGAAGGATGCTACCTGGGCATGTCGGTTAGCGCTGCGCCGGCGGCTATTATATGGGAAATTGTACGTCAGAAGGAAAGAATTAAAACCCTGAGTTTATCCATAACCAGTCAAATCGGGATGTCTTCTGCCCTCATAGGATCAGGTTTGGTCAATAGGATTGAAATGGCATATAACTGGGGCGGTATTGAAGGTGAAGACAAGGTGTTCCGTCGGGCAGTGGAAAAAGGGATTCCCCGGCCTCTGGAAGTGGAAGATTACAGTAACTACGGATGTGCCATGAGATGGGAAGCCGCCTCTATGGGTTTGGATTTTATGCCGGTTAAATCACAATTAGGCTCTGACATTATTAAATATAACCCCAGGATCAAGGTTATCGACGATCCATATACCGGAAAACCAGTAGCCTTGGTGCCGGCATCATCTCCAGATGTGGGTATCATGCATTGTGCACGGGCCGATGAAATCGGCAATGTACAATGTTATGGTTTATATGGTAATACCGATTTGCTGGCCAGAGCGTCAAAGAAGGTCATAGTCAGTGTAGAAGAGATTGTTACTACCGCAGAGATTCGACGTATGCCCAACCTTACCGTTATTCCTTTTTATTATGTAGATGCCATAGTGCAGGCACCTTTTGGCGCCCACTGGCGGGAATCCAATTTCTTCTATCATCACGATTTAGCTTTTGGATTGGATGCTTATCGGCAATTTGCCACCCAGGAGGGCTTTGATGCCTGGGCTGATAAATATATCCACGGCACTAAAGATTGGGATGAATACTGTAAATTGGTAGGTTATGATCGTCTAAATCGGTTAAGACTCAGTGAAGGCAAATATCAGAAATTTGGAGAGGTGAGGTGATACTAATGGCTGAGTATGCAAAAGAATATTCTTTATCAGAATTGATGGCCGCTTCAGTAGCCCGGGAAATAAACGACGGAGAATTATGTTTTATCGGAGTAGGGATGCCCTTAATGGCAGCTACGGTAGCCAAGTTCACTCACGCCCCTAATTTTAATATGATGGTCGAATACGGGGCTG
>JAAYJK010000058.1 GCA_012522955.1 Syntrophomonadaceae bacterium | reverse complement strand
GGTGTCAGTCACCAACTTATCTTAACGGTGTCAGTCTGTAGGGGCGACCTGTGGTCGCCCGCGATGATTACCATTTTCTCGGCAGATAAACCATTTTCGTGTGAACACTAATGAACTCAGTGTCGGGCAATTTGCCATAAAAGCCTATTTTCATCATGGTATTAAGCTCTTTCCATGTATTGCCCGGTGCGGGTATCGATACGCAGTTTATCTCCTTCTTCAATAAAGAGAGGGACTTGTACCACTGCCCCTGTCTCCAGGGTAGCATTCTTGGTGGCCCCAGTAGCAGTGTCGCCTTTAATTCCGGGTTCGGTTTCTTTTACCTCTAGTTCTACAAAATTAGGCAGTTCCAATCCGATTATATTGCCATTGAACACCAATACCTGTATGTTCATGTTCTCCAGCAACCATTTAACCCCATCCCCGATTTGACTCTTGCTAATGCTGATCTGTTCATAGTTTTCATTATCCATGCATATATAGTCCTGACCGTCATTATACAGGTATTGCATTTCCCGGCGATCCACATGGGCTTTGCTCAGTTTTTCACCGCCCCGAAAGGTCTTTTCTACTGTGCCCCCGGTTTGGACGTTCTTTAATTTAGCTCTGACAAAAGCGGCCCCTTTACCGGGCTTAACATGCTGAAAGTCTACCACCTGATATGCTGCTCCATCCAATTCAACCGTTACCCCGGTTTTAAAATCATTGACTGATATCATATTATCCCTCCATCAATAATTAATAGATTCTTATCGGAATGGGTTATTATCTCACAACCTCCATCCTTAACAATTACGGTATCCTCTATACGAATTCCTCCCCAGCCAGGAATATAAATTCCTGGTTCTATAGTGATCAGCATATTCTTCTCCAGAATCTCACTACTCTGAGAGGATACCCGAGGACTTTCATGTATCTCCAAACCCAAGCCATGACCGGTACCATGAATAAAGAATTCACCTAGTTCGTGTTTTTTCAAACTCTTTCTGACTGCTCTATCGATGGCCGAGCAGGACTCCCCGGCTTTCACCATATTTACCCCATTAATCTGGGCCTCCAATACTGCCTGGTATTTATCTCGCAATTCCCGATCAGCCCTGGCTATGGCTACGGTTCGGGTCATATCGCTGGCATAACCCTGGTAAAAACCACCATAATCCAAGGTTAACATATCACCGGCCTGGAGCAGGTTGCTCCCGGGCCGCCCGTGGGGCAAAGCTGCATTGGCCCCAGCCACACTGATAATATCGAAAGACTCTTTTTCACATCCGTATTCTTTTAGATAATAAAGCAACTGGTTGGCTATATAGCTTTCGCTGATACCGACCCGAATCAGACTGCATATTTTTTTAAATACCTGATCCCCAATTTTAGCCGTCTTCCTTAAGAGTTCCAATTCCTTTTCCTCTTTAATCATTCTTAGCTCTTCAACCATGCCCAGAGTCGGTATGAGCTGGCTGGAAATTTCCTGTTCCAGCTGAAGATATTCATAATAGGAAAGATCCTGGCTCTCAAAAGCAATTCGCTGATATTTCTTACCTAGCTGCTTCAATTCTTTATGATCGGGAGGCTTTTCCAGGATCAAACTCCAATTGGGACATTCTCTTTTAGCCTGTTCAGTATAGCGACTGTCGGTGAGGATGTACTGATCCTGGTGGCTTAGCAGCAATAGGGCATCACTCCCTGCGGTAAAACCCGATAAATACCTGAGGTTTTCCCCTTTGCTTATAAGCATGGCATCCAGCCCCCGAGCCTCCATTTTGTGGCGCATATTATCTAAACGCTGCTGACTCATAGGGAGTTTTCTCCTTCACCCAGCAAGGTTTCACAAGCTGCCATTAATGCCATTTTATAGCTCAATCGGCCCAGGCCACATATTTTTCCAGTAGCTATAGGTGACAGGAGGGAGTTATGGCGAAAAGGTTCCCGGGCCTCCAAATTGGACATATGCACTTCAATAAAAGGTATGGATACCGCTTTCAAGGCATCATGAAGAGCTATACTGTAATGAGTATAAGCTCCCCCATTGATTATCAGGTAGTGGGCCTGGCCCCGGGCGGAATGAATTTTGTCAATCAATTCTCCCTCATGATTGGATTGATAGAATTCAATTTCTACTCCCTTGTTTCGGGCTATCACTTCCAGCTCCTGGTTGATTTCTTCCAGGGTAGCAGTTCCATATATCTCCTGTTCTCTGGCTCCCAGCAGGTTTAGATTTGGTCCATTGATGACCATAATCTTATATTTCAAAGCCATTTCCTCCTTTTCACTCATTACAGGAATGCTTACTAATCCCCAGCAATGCTCAATTCTTTAAGGCGCAGGCTGGGGGCTCCTTTTCCGCCATAATACCTGAGATCAGAGGCCAGGGCATCAATATTCATTAGAAATTCACTCATGTTGCCGGCTATGGTTACCCCTCTAAAGGGATAGCTTAAAACCCCGTTTTCGATGACCAGACCAGCTGCACCGATGGAGAAATCACCGGATATGGGGTTGGCCGTATGCATACCCATAACTTCAGTAACGTATAAACCTTGCTCGATTCCATCCAACAGGTAATCCTTCTCCAGAGACCCTGGCACCAAGGAAAAATTGCTGCTTCCTACTCCAGGCAGTCCTCGAAAAGATCCCCGCTGGGCATTACCGGTAGATTTACCCCCTTCTTTGCGGGCGGTGTAGGTATTATGTAAATAAGTATTTAATACACCATTTTCTATTATGGTTTTATTTTTGGACGGCACTCCTTCGCTATCAAAGGGAGCACTGGCTATTCCATCTGCCAATAAGGCATGATCAACTATAGTACAGCAGCTGGCAGCCACCTGTTCCCCGATTTTTCCTGCTAACAGGGATTTTCCTTTCTGAACTGCCTCCGCATTGACCATGGAAGCAATTATTCCGCAAAACCTGGTGGCAACATAAGGATCCAGCACTATAGGCATGCGTCCTGACCCCACCCTTTTGGCATGCAGAGCCCGAAGAGCATTGCCCGCAGCCTCTTTCCCAATCCGGGCTGGAGATAGGTCCCAGGCTTTTCTCACCGACATGGAGGAAAATCCGTTCTGAGCATCATTGTCGTCTTCTGCCACCAGAAATATATGAATGCCGCAATAATTTCCGTTTTCATATGCATATAAGCCTTTGGTATTCATAATTAAATTGCAGTATTCCACATCACCATAAGCAGATCTTTCAATAATGGAAATCCGTCTGTCCACGCTCAGGGCTGAGTGTTCTGTCGAACGGGCTATTTCAATTTTCTCTTCCACACTCATAGCAGCGGTAGCCTGATCATATAAGTTCAGATTCAGATATTCAGCCTTTTCTGGCAAAATCTGGTGCTCATCCGGAGTAGCCAAAACTGATATCTTTATGGCATCCTCTACTGCCTGTTTAACAGCGCTGGAGCTGAGATCACTGGTAAAGGCAAAGCCAGTTCGGCCCTGTTTCAATACCCTGATGCCCAATCCGATTTCCTCTGCCTGTTTCAAGGTCTCTACCTGACCTTTAACTACCTCTATGCTCAGTTCTTTCCCTTGCATAAGAAAAGCTTCCGCTTCGGCTCCGCTGCGCAGCGCTTCATTAAGAGCTTTTGCTCCCACCTGGCCAAGAGTTTGTTCCATGTTAAGCCTCCCAGTAATTATGATAAATTGGGCCGCTAACTTTTAACTGCCCTAGTTTACGCGGTTCCTCCCACGGTCAATTCTTTAATACGAATGGTGGGCTGGGCATCGGCTACCGGTACTCCCTGTCCATCCTTGCCGCATACTCCCAAGCTAAAGCCCAGATCATGTCCTACTCCATCTATATTGGATAATACCAAGGGGCCATTGCCAATCAAAGTGGCTCCTCGCACCGGGTGCTTTATTTGGCCGTCTTGAATCAAATATCCTTCCTGTACATCAAAAACAAAATCCCCATTGGTAGTATTAACCTGGCCTCCGCCCATTTTCTTAACCAATAAGCCGTGGGGGGTAGAGGCAATAATGTCTTCCGGATTATCTTGTCCGGGAGCTATCAACGTATTGCTCATGCGCACCACTGGCTTGTGCTGATAAGACTCCCGTCGGCCGTTTCCAGTTGAGGCCACTCCATCTCTCCGGGCGCTGAGCCAATCATACAGGTAAGTCTTTAATATCCCTTTTTCAATTAATAGGTTTCTCTGGCCCCTGCAGCCCTCATCATCAAAACAGTACGACCCATACTTGTCTGCCAAGGTAGCATCGTCAATTACGCTTACACAATCAGCTGCCACCTTTTGCCCTAATTTATTCTTATACACCGAAAGCCCTTTTTGCACCAAATCAGCTTCCAAACCGTGCCCACATGCTTCATGCACCATGGTTCCCCCGGCTTCTGAAGACATTACTACCGGCATTTTTCCCGCCGGCGCCGGGGGAGCAGCAAGCATACGTACGGACAGTTCTGCCGCCTTAAGAGCCATTTGGGATAAAGATATGTGCTCCAGCAGTTCCCAGCCCCCGACCCCTCCTATAGACTCATATCCGGTTTGGATCTTTCCTTTATTCTCAGCAACGGTATTAACCAGTAGTCGAACCCGGCTTTGCTGTTCTTCTATGTATTCTCCACGGCTGTTGGCTATTTGTATTTGCTTTTGTACATCAGCTGCCGCTATCATAACCTGGCGAATTAGCTGGGAGACCCCTCGCGCAGCCTGATTTGCCTCCATAATGAGCTGTATCCGCTCTTCCCAATCCAGTGATAGGCAATCCAGCCTTAAGGGAGCTTTCCGTTCCTGCCAACTACTGGCCGCCTGCTGGGACCCAAGCTGGCCCCCAATGGCATCCCGAGCCAGGGCAGCCGCCTTTATCAGTCCCTGGCGACTTAGGTCATTGGTATATACATAAGCCGTATTATTAGCCTTTACTACTCTTATTCCGGCTCCTTTTTCTCTGCCGCTATGGATCTTTTCAATCCGATTATCTTCCAGCCAAATATTACCAACCTGTTTCTCTTCTACATAAATTTCAGCCAAATCAAGTCCTTGTCCATAGGCTACTCCAATTACTTCAGCCAGCAGGGCTTTATCTAACATCTTCTACCTCCAAGCTAAACTTCTAACTTTATTCTCCGTTACCATTGATAAATAATGCATAGCTTCCTTACTGCAAAGGCAGCGGCAGGCTATTGTCCCTCGTACTCATCGTTCTTCCCGATCATAGGCAACACTCAAAGCCTGGGGAGCTCCTGCATCCTGACGCCGTCTTATGGTTACCACTACCAACACCAATATAGTGACCAGATAGGGAAACATAGCCAGGAAAAAAGAAGAAAGGTTAATACCCATAGTTTGCAGTCGGAAGGTTAAGGCTTCCACTCCCCCAAAGAGATAAGCCCCTAAAACAGCTCGGGTAGGATTCCAGAGGGCAAAGATAACTAAGGCAACTGCAATCCACCCTCTGCCGGCAGTCATGTTTTCCTGCCAGGTGGGAGCATAAACCAAGGATATATAAGCTCCTCCCAATCCCGCCAGCATTCCTCCGGCTATTGTACACAAATACCGAATTCGGGATACATCAATACCGACCGCATCTGCTGCTTGCGGATTTTCTCCCACTGAACGAATGGCCAATCCCCACTTGGTTTTGTACAGCAGATACCACATGAAAAGAGCCAGTATCACTGAAAAGTACACCAGTATATCATGACGAAAAAACACCGCTCCCAGATAGGGTAGGTCGGATAAGACCGGTAAATCTAAGGATTTAAAGCCATAGTTCATAGGTATGCCCTGATAATTTTTACCCAAAAAGCCGCTTAAACCACTACCAAAAATGGTCAATGCCAAACCGCTTACTACTTGATTGCCCCGCAGACTGACAGTAACCAGGGCATGGATGGCAGCCATACTTCCTCCCCCGGCCAAGGCGGCCAGCAAGCCAACCCAGTGATTACCAGTATTAACAGTGACAATAAAACCTAAGGCCGCCCCTACCAGCATCATGCCCTCTACACCCAGGTTGAGTATTCCTGACCTCTCTGCCAGAAGTTCTCCAGCGGCCGCGAATAAAATGGGAGTACCTGCCACTATAGTGGCTGCCAGCAAGGCCGTCCAGGCATTAATATCCATTACAGGACCTCCTTGTGTGCCAAAACTACTTTATAATTTATGAAAATTTCTCCTGCCAGGAGGAAGAACAATACTGTACCCTGTAGTACCTGAGTAATCGAGAATGATACTCCCACTATCTGAACGGCAAAACCACCTACCAGAAGGGCTCCGAAAAGGAAAGCCACCATGATAATTGCCAGAGGATTCAGCCGGGCCAGCCAGGCGACTATAATGGCAGTATAACCGTAACCAGGAGATATTCCCTGCTGTAAGCGATGAGTAATCCCGGAAACTTCTATCATTCCTGCTATTCCAGCAATTCCTCCGCTAATCAGCATTACCAGCATTATATTTTTAGTCACATTCATACCAGCGTATCTGGCTGCCGCTGAGCTTTCTCCCATAACCCTAACTTCGTAACCCCAGCGAGTATATTGAATGCTCAGATAAAATATGATAGCTATCACCATTGCCAGAATAAGGCCCAAGTGTACCCTGCTATCCCCCCAGGTAGGGAGCTGAGCTGCAGGAGCAAAAATGGGGGTCAGGGGAAAACCCATGCTGTTGGGATCCTTCCAAGGCCCAAAGACCAGGTAATCCACCCAGGAAATAGCCACATAGTTTAACATTAAAGTAATTATGGTCTCGTTTACCTGCCAATATGCTTTTAATACCCCGGGTACCAAGCCCCAGCAAGCTCCGGCCGCAAAAGCAGCTATCATCATAAGTGGAATTACAAGCCATGGTCCGCTGCTCTGTCCCAGGTTCAGGGCAATCCAACTGGCTGCCAGGGCTCCCATATATATTTGTCCTTCTGCTCCAATATTCCAAAGTTTCATTTTAAAGGCCAGGGAAACTGCCAGACCAGCAACCATGAGGGGAATTGCTTTTACCATAGTTTCTGATACAGCATAGGAACTGCCCAGAGCACCATTATATAATTTCTGATAAACCAACACCGGGTTATGCCCAGCCAGGGCCAGTATAATCCAGCCCACAGCAAATGCCATTAACACAGATGTCACTGGCACCAATACTCGCGCCAGGGGCGACTCTTTTTCTCGCCTGATTAATTTTATCTTAGCCATTTTCCACTCCTGTCAACTGGGCTCCTACCATAAGAGATCCAATCTCATCTATGGAGGTTTTATTAACCTCCAATATTCCCGATATACTGCCCTGATACATTACGGCTACTCTATCGGCAATCCTGAATATGTCCTCCAAGTCTTCCAAAACCAGTAAAATAGCGGTTCCCTTATCTCTTTCTTTCAGCAATAAGCCATAAATATCTTCCGCCGCTGCCACATCCAAACCCCTGACCGGATAAGAGGCCAACAGCACCCTGGGCTTCTGCTCAATTTCTCGCCCCAACAGCAGTTTCTGCAAATTACCCCCGGACAGATAGTTAACCGGATGCTTTAAATCGGAAAAATAAACATTGTATTTATCAACTATTCCTTCCGTATAACGGCGTACCTTCTTATAATTTAAGAAAAAGCCGGTAAAAAACTCTTCTTTATAATAATTGCGCAAAATGCTGTTGTCGATAATACTCAAGTTGGGTACCAAACCAGTACCTATGCGATCCTCGGGAACCATATTTATGCCCAGGGATATTCTCTCTCTCACATTAAGATGATTTATTTCTTCTCCCTGGTATTCTACAGTACCGGATACCGAAGACCTTATCCCGACCAAAGCTTCCACCAGTTCCTTTTGCCCATTACCTGCTACCCCTGCAATGGCCATAATCTCTCCCTGGCGTAAATCAAAGCTAGCCTGTTTCACCGCCAGATAACCCAAATCTCCCTGTACCTTCAGTCGGTCTACACTCAATACCACCTGGCCCACAGATTTGTCCCGCTTAACCTGGGAATATGCCACCTCCCGGGCCACCATCATCCTGGTTAAGCGACCTTCATCCAGGTTTTCGATTCTATCTTCTCCCACCACTCGGCCCCGCCGCAAAACCGTAACATAATCAGCAATTTCCATAACCTCGTTTAATTTATGGGTAATCAATACAATACTTTTACCCTGCCGGCTCATGGCCCGCAATATTTCGAATAATTCCTTAACCTCCCCGGGAGTAAGGACAGTGGTGGGCTCATCCATTATTAGCACCTCACAGCCCCGGTATAACATTTTTATTATCTCTACCCGCTGCTGTTCACCCAGGGAGAGTTGATGTACCCGGGCTCCCGGATTAATTGTCAATCCATAGCTCTGGGATACTCTTCTTGTTTCTGTTTCCATTTGTTCCCGATTTATTTTGCTAGGGCTTTTAGGAGCTCCCAATACAATGTTCTCCGCTACCGTAAAATTATCTACCAGCCTAAAATGCTGATAGATCATGCCGATCCCAGCTTCCAAGGCTTTGCGGGGAGAATCCAGCTTCACTGCTCGGCCTTGCACCTTAATAATCCCATTGTCCGGACGGTATAAACCGGCTAGAATACTCATCAAAGTGGACTTGCCGGCTCCATTTTCTCCCAACAGGGCATGGATTTCCCCGGGATAAACCCGAAAACTAATCTTGTCATTAGCAATAACACCGGGAAAACGCTTGCTTATTCCTTTCATCTCTATTACTGGGGTCCGTTTCAATATTTTAATCCCTCCAAGGTAAAGGGCGGCCTTTTAAGCCGCCCCTCCTCCTGCTGCTTATAAATCTACAGATTGCCCAGGACTCCAGCCACAAACCAATCCATGCTTAACATTTCGGCATCAGTTAGTACCTGTCCTTGGGCTACCTTTTCACTTCCATCTTGAGCCTTGATGGGACCCATAAATACATCCCATTCCTTATCTGTCATAGCTTGCTTTTTAGCCTCTACCTGCTCTACTACTTCAGCTGGAACTTTATCACTGATAGGAGCCAGATCTACTATACCTTCATCCAGTCCTCCCCAATATGCCTCTGAGGTCCAGCTTCCATCCATAACTGACTTTATGGTATCAACATAGAAAGGACCCCAATTCCAGATGGGTGAAGTAAGATTTGCATTAGGAGCAAACTCCTTCATATCATTATTATATCCTATACTGTACTTGCCAGCTTCTTCAGCTGCTACCTGGGGTTCAGCAGTATCCTGATGCTGAGCTATTACATCACAACCTGTTTCCAGCAAGCTCTTGGCAGCTTCCTTCTCCTTAGTAGGATCAAACCAGGTATTGGTCCAAACCACTTTCACTGTGGCCTCTGGATTAACCGCTAACACGCCTAGGGTAAAAGCATTTATTCCCCGTACCACTTCAGGAATTGGAAATGCTGCTACATAACCCAGCTGGTTATTCTCAGTCATAGCTCCGGCTACCATTCCACTCAAGTAACGAGCCTGATAAATGCGTCCAAAATAGGTACCCAAGTTATCAGCTGTCTCCAGGCCGGTGGCATGCATGAATTTAATATCCGGATATTTTTTGGCTACTGCCAGCATGGCATCACCATAACCAAAGCTGGTACCAAAAATAATGGAACATCCTTCCTGGGCTAGTTGCTCAAAGCTGCGCTCGGCATCTGCACCTTCAGGTACATTCTCTAAAACTATGGACTCTACTCCAGGAATCTCATCTTCCATATACTCGCGTCCCTGGTTATGGGCGTAGGTCCAACCATAATCACCGGGAACCCCTATATAGACCCAGCCTACTTTTATGTTTTCACTTTGATCTGCAGGAGCTCCCCCTTCTGGTTCGGCATCATTCCCACAGCCCACTGCCAATGTGCTTAGCAGCATAGCTATCAACGTTAAAACTACGATTCTTTTAAACTTCATATTTCAGCATACCTCCTCTTATTTGTCACAAGCCTTTGAGAAATTCGACATATTCCAATAAAACTCCTGCCCATAAATTAATTTCATAACCCTGTCAGACTAACATCCAAATAAGTCCCCAAAGAAACCCATAAACTCCCGTTAGCCATTAAATCTTAATGACCTATATTGAGGTCCGCTACATCAGCTCAAGTCGGCTCTAGCTTGACACCATGCTTAGCCTTATTATTCGCCTAAGATATGACCGAATACTCAATTTTGGGCTTCGGAAACTTATATTTATGCATCCAGACCAGTTGTGCTGGTTTTCACCGGAGAATGACTTATTAATAATACCAAGAATCCTTTCCTACATCCAGCAAAATTGGTTCTGCTTATACTTTTAAGAAAATTCTATTTGAATTATAAGGGATTGGGGGGGGGCTAAGGAATGCGGGCTTACTATACAGCTTTTTAGTTTTCAGGCAGGCTAATCCCGTCGTAAAATAACTTGATAGATAAATCCGCCTGCAGTTGGGGAAGGGCAAATAGATTGGTTCTCTGCTCTGTCCGCTCAGCTGCTACCTTACTGAAGAAATCCTCTTCCCCGCTAATAATTCGGCTCTGGTTTAAAACCATAAGTCTTCTACTAGATTGTTCAATTTGTTCAATTTGTTCAATTTCTGCAATAAAAGCTCTGAGCTGATTATATCCTCCTACTACCTGTATCTCTATCTCTTCATCCTGCAGCTCCCCTGGCTTGAATTTCCCTTCAGAGACCTGTTGAAAGTAAACCCTATTTATTACCACTCCTGATTCCTCTGCCATGTTCTGCAGGCTGGATATAGCTTCCGGTATTGCCGATACAGCAGGAACCTGCTGAAAAAGGTTAAACAGCTGATCTTTTCCCTCAGCAGAATTATCCACCCTCTTTTCCTGGAGCAAGTGCTGCAAATCCCATACTTCATCCCGCAGTTGATGATTTTCTCTTTCCATGGCAGCTATTTCACTTAGTAAGGGTAAAAGCATCCAGGTATAGTAAGTGTATACCATGACAAATAAGAGGAGCAGGATTATTAATGCTTTTTCTCGCTTACTTAAGACCTTGCTGATTTTCTCTCCGGGCCAGGACCAATTCAAATCCAAATTCCTCCCTGCTTTCATTCCATTGGGAATCCAGGAGCATCAGTTCCTGCAATAACTGCTGCTCCTTAAGGCCGCCTAACCAGACCGCTTCCAGAGTATGGACCGAGGAATATCCCTTGACCGTTACCCGGTCCCATTCTATGATAATCTCGCTTAAAGCAATAGCTGTTGGCAAGGTTTTTTCTATTTCATCCAATAAGTCCAGAGTTGAAGCCTGGCTGTTCTGGACTATTTGCACACTATTCTTTTTTAATTGCAGGTAGTCCTTATTTGGGTGCTCCTGGTCCAGCATTAGTGCTTGACTTTGCTCCTCTTTTAGCCTTTGGTTTTCCAGAGCCAGCACTTGCAGGCGTTGCTGGTAAAAATAATGAACATATATCATAGCCGCTAAGATGGATACTAACACCGCCAGTAGCATAGCCCAGGTTTTTATTCTTCTCTTCCGGGCTTGATATTCATTGCCGATAAGGTTAATCTTTACTTCCTTATTGGTCACCAAAACCCTATTCCTCCAAGTGCCAATCCTGTGGCCACCGCAAAATCGCAGTTCAGCTCCTGCAATATTTCTTCTCCGGGTAGCCGACTGAATTTAACCCGGGACAATAAATCCGCAACTTCCACTTGGCAGCTTAAACTGTTAGCGATAGCTTGATCTAATTCAGGTATTCTGGCTCCCCCACCGGTGATTAGAATTTTATCCGGTCCCTTACCATGCTGTAGCTTGAAATATTGGCAGGAACGATCAATTTCATTGACTATTTCGTTTATTACCCGCTCTGTACCCGGAAATCGCCATTGCTTGAAGCCTGCCTGCTGACAAGGAAGTGCTGCCCCGGCTGGATAGCCGGAATAGGCAAAGGAAAAATTGCGATTAAACAGCATCACCCCTCCTCGATGTATGGAGAAATAGGGGCGAAATGCACCCAGGTTTAGGAAAGCCATAAAATCAACTTCCTTGGGGGTAGGAAACAATCGATTTAAAGCCAAAGGTTCAAGTTCTATACTCTGTAGCTTTAGATTAGCCAGGCGACAGGAAGTCTTCAACCTTTCCACCTGGCTTTGCCGTACTGCCACATACAGCATCTCTATTTTGCTGCCTTCCCGGTCCTGATATTCGCGAATGGGATATATGTCCATGGCCGCTTGTTCTACCGGTACGGGCAGAAAGGCGGCGGCTTCATATTTTACTGCCTGGCGGAGTTCTTTCATAGTCAACCTGGGCATGGAAATAATGCGGGTATAGACCTGTGGTCCAGCTACAGCGCTGATGACCGAACGGTTTTTTAAACCCAGTTCATTAACCAGTTCAGCTATAGCTTCTCCCAGAACATAAGGATCCATAATCGCCCCTGCTTCAATCACTCCCCTTGGAGTCTCCCGACTAGCAAAACTAATTATCTCTAACCCTGATCTTTTCTTTTTTACTCGAGCTATTTTTATTTTCCTACTGCCAATATCCAGTCCTATACCGGGTAAATTCACACCATCACCTTCCTCAACTCAGTCTATATAACTATAGGCAATAATTGGAGCCATATTTAGATAAACCCATGACTGGGGAAATAGCTGAAAAACTCTGGCACTTTTCTCAATTAGAAAATGTGGTTCCGATTCTGTCTGTTCTGGAGCCAACTGCATATATAATTGTTGCCCCGCATTTATACTACCGCTATAGCTGCATTCTGCCATTCTGGACACAATATGAATGTCCCGGACCGCTGAAATGAAAGCTAAAATATTGGCTGTCTCGTCACTCTGTTCCAGATTTATCGGATCCAGGGTCAGCTTAATGTCTCCCCCCGCCAATACATAAAAAGCAGCATTGGAGTTTAAAGTATTAAATACCACAGGATCCAGAGTAAGATGAATGTTGGCGTTACTTATCAAAATTACCGGCCGACCTCCATGCTCAACTAAATCGAAGAATCTGCTCTTGGGTCCCTGCAGCCATTTCCTTATTTGAAATCTCTCCAATGCTCGGTTAAGATCCAGTTCTACCGTGTGGCTGGAGGGAAGATCAATGAATATATAGCTACTATCCAGCCTGTCTATATTAACCCGATAGATTCCATCCTGATACTCCAGCTGAGGCCAGTTGGCAGGGATATATTGCCAGTCAGAATCCTGTCCAGCCAGATGGCGGTAATCATCCAATAAATCCAAGGGCAGAACAGGAGTCTTAAGATTGGTAACCAACTGCCCGCTTTTGATAAAATCCTGGCTTTGGAAGGTTCGGGCCGGGTATATTATCTCTGACCGCGATGCTTTCAACTGGCTTATAATCTCAGCCTGATAATACTCTTCACTCATAAGCACTTCCCAGCTCGGATGGGTTAAATTGTCCCTGAATAATATCTCCTTTTCCTCAGGACCAAGGGAATCATGCCACCCCGATTCTACCGCCAGGAGTTCCTCCTTGCCTTTTTCATCTAATATTTCCAGGTATCCATAGGGTTCATAGAAGGGAGTTATAGAAATCAAGCTATCATCAAGCTGGTGAAATTCCCTACCCTCCAGGCAGCCATATGCATAATCTATCTTCCAGGTATAATCTGGATCATTCATGCCTGGCCAGTACTGTTCCTGGATACTGAAAAAAGGATGATGAAAAGCACAGGCTTCGCTACAGTCAGGGTAACAAGGTCCCTGGCAGGGATAAGCCTGCGGATCTGGGACATCTCCCTCCAAACGTGCTTCACTAGAGCTCACTGCCCAATCCTGCTTCATATCTTCATCAATGCTTTGGTTGGAAACAGTTGCTCTATAGTATCCGGAAATCTTTAAACTTTCTGCTTGTACCGCATAAGCAGGCAGTCCATCACTTAGTATCTGAGCCTGGATAACCTTACTGCCGACGGCTCCAGTCTGAAATGCTCGGGAGCTAATCCTAACTACCTTGCGACCTTTAATAACTCCGGGCTGACAGTTAATCTCTACCTTTACTCCATTATCCAGATATATATCATCAAAAGCGGGTAATTCTTGTCTGGCAGCAGTGTAGTTCATTATCACACTCCGGGCTACTTGAATCCCTCCCTCAGCCGCCTGACGAAGTATTTCCACCTGGTTTTGAGCCTGGGCTACTTTACTCTGAACACTGGCTACCCTTAAAGCAGCTCCAGCCATAATACTTATTACTATAAGTATGGATAAGGCCAGTATTACTGCACTACCCCGAGAACCCTCCATCTCCCTCTTACTCACCCTTAAGCGTCCTCCCTGTATTATTCCAGACCATAGTGCACCCTGGTGCTGGCCTTACCCATGGAAGCAAAACTACGACCGTTTTCACCCGCTATCATATGATATTCCACCACTCCATACTGGGGACTGAAAAAGCTGAGCTCGATTATCTTGTCAACCGCAGGTATCTTATCCAAAAACTGGTCATCTCCAGAATTTCTTTTGTCATTTAGCTTGAATCTCTCTCTATATAAGGTATTATTTTGCATATAGTAGCACACCACCTGATATTCAATTCCCTTATCATCGATAAGGGGCACAGTCAGTCTCAATTGTCCCCCTGCTTCACCTGCTGCTGTGGGCTGGCCGTTTAAATCCAGCACCTGGACACTTTCACTGCTCTTTATATCTTTGACCATAAGCTGCCCCGCTTCTCTAGATGCATATTGCATTTCGCTTATATTATTAATTTGATTCAAAGAACTGCCGGCTCCCCAGTAAACAGCCATTAAAGTGCTGCTTATGGCAATAAGAAGGATCAGAGCACCAAGACTCTCGATCAGAGTTATTCCCTGCTGGCATTTAAGTAGCTTCTTTATCGCTATCTGCTGCTGATAACGGTGGATAATTGGTAGCCCTCCCTTCCCTCCGCCCAATCTATTTCCACATTCACCTCTATCAAACTGCCATGAAAAAACACCCTTTGAGCATTGTCCCCGCTCCCAATTTGATAAATGCCCTCTGGGGATACACCGTCATAATAGACCTGATCATCAAAGGCTCGGGCAGTAATACTGGTAATCATTCCAGGACACACTGCCGCCTTAATAACCTTGCCCCCCAGGACAAAAGTAAACACCTCATCTTCATGATTGTCATCCATGGCTGTCCATGTCCCATCCTCCAACACTTGCTGTTGCAAAAGCAAGGAATTATTTCTCAAGATCTCCAGGACAGATGCAGCATAAGTTGATTCCATAGTTTTTTCCCCAGCCCAACTTATCCACAGCCGGGACGCAGGAAAAGCAGCCAATATACCCATAACTATCAGCCCCAATACCGCTAATCCAACCATTAACTCAATTAGGCTGAAGCCCCTCTGTTTTTTCTTCTCTATTCCATCCTGATAATTCACAACTTGCTCCTAAGCATTAAATACCAGGCCAAACCAGAGCTGAAACTACTCCCTGCCAAGCCTAATTCAATCTGTTTAAGTTTCTCCCAGCCTTAACAACTGCCATCGAATAAGCTTTTACTGGTATGCAGGCAATTAAAACACTGGATTGGCCAAGAGGTCGAATATGGGTAAAAGAGTAGCCAGTACTACACCCCCGATTAATACAGCTACCACAGCTATTAACAGCGGTTCCAGAACAGCTGCCCCTCGTTCAATACTACGCCTGATTTCCTGCTCGTAATAATCCGACATTCTAGCCAGCATTTCATCTAAAGTCCCGGTTTCCTCTCCTACAGCTATCATTTGGGTTAGAATAGGTTCAAAAACCCCGGATTCTTGCAGTGGAACTGCAATAGATTGGCCTTCGCTGATGTTCTCCCTGGCTTTTACCAAGGCCTTCAATACATATGTGTTTTCTACTACTCCTTCTACCATTTCCATAGCCGTAAGCACAGGTATGCCGCTAGTGATTAAAATCCCCATAGTACGTGTAAAGCGAGATTCCAGTACCTGTGCATTAAGCCTGCCAATTAAAGGCATTCTTAAGCACAATCGGTCCATACTATACCTTACTTCCTCTATTTGTTTGCTTTTCTTGAATACCACCAGTAGTGAAAAAGCTGTAAGGAGCAAGTAAAATAGATTTTGAACCACAAATTGAGAACCCATCATTAGTATTTGACTAGGCCCCGGCATATCAGCACCCACTGATTCCAACAATCCGGCAAAAGTTGGCATAACAAATACCAGAATAAATACCCCAGTAAGAATAGTAAAGGCTAGAATAATGGCCGGATATATACAGGCAGTTATGATACGATTTCTGGTCTGCATTTCATCTTCCAGGTATTCACCCAAGCGATTTAATACCCTGGCCAATACTCCGCTCTGTTCACCGGCCTTAACCAGGTTAACATAAACGGAACTGAAACACTTGGGATGCCTCTCCAGTGCTTCATGCAGAGCATAACCTCTCTCTATATCATTAGCGATTTGAAATATTATTTTTTTCAAAATTTTATTGCGAGTTTGTTCTTGAAGAATAGCTAATGCTCTTATTACGGGTAACCCGGCGGACAGCATAGTAGCCAGCATTCTGCTTATAAGGGCCAGATCCCGCAGGGCTATGGGGGGTAAATACCCGATATTTGAGCCAGAGTCTTTTATTTCTTTTACTTCCAGAATACAATACTGTTCTTTTAAGAGACCTTTAACCAAAGAACGTTCACTGGAAGCTTCCACCGAACCAATAATTAATTTCCCCTGCCGGCTCCTTACCCTATACTCGTAGTGCAGAGTCTCCCCCCCCCTTGTTATGAATTAATTTAGCAATTTACTAAACAGACTAAAAAATTTATTCTGGTGAAAAGCGTATCTAATCTTAAAATAATACTTCGAAAAAGGCAGGCAATAAGAAGAAAGCAAGCTTGAGTACTATTAAGCAGGCTAAAGATTTATATCCAGCTTCAAATATAGGAATCAATCATTTTTAATATTCCATATTTTACATTATTATACATCTTGTCCCAGTGCTAATCAACACCATTATATAACTTATACGATAAATAGATAGGATCTCGGTTTTATCTACATTCCTCACCTTTCCCGCCTGGCCTCCCCCATTCAGGCTGGACATTTCCCCCCCACTTTGCTATCTTTTTAACAAGAACCTTGCTGGCAAATTTTACTATCAGGCTTTTGGTTATTTGGGGGGATGTAGAATTATGATAGCTACCAATGCTGTATTCAGATATTATATCTATTTAGCAGATGATCATCATAAATTAGAGCCCTGGTTAAACAGCTTCAAATCACAAGGGTTTCAAATCCAAGCCGGCATCGGACGGCCAAATGAGAATCCGGACGGGCCGGATAAGTTTATGAAGGAGTTGGAACAGGATAATAGCAAAGTTCTGGTGCTTCAGTGCTGGGGTGCAGAAATGATTTTAAGTGATGCTCTAGCCCAAATGGATTCTACTCATCTCAACCCTGATCTGCTGCTGGGGCAGGTTACGGTACTTGCCAGCAACCAACTGGCTTGGCCGGATATCATCAGTCTTATACCCTTGCCGGCTTCTGCGACCAAGCCATATGCCATATCTATGACAGTTGGGCAAATGTCTAGATTTAAGGCTTCCGCCCATCATGTATACTACGCCTGTCAACCCCAGGATTTTGACCACCCTACTATGCGCTTATTGAGCCAGAGACTACCCCAACTGGAAGCCAGCCACTTGACCTTAGGGATGATTACCCGACTTTTGCGGGAACGAAATCGGATGGTGGAGCAGGAGCTAAGGGAGATGGATCAGCAGCTATCGCGAATTATGCATGCCCATCTGGTTAAGGAGCAGAAGGAGCTCAAAGAGGCAGAGGAATTGGAGCAACAGATACAGACCCTTTCCTCCGCTTACGGAATGCTGGCCACCGATATTAACCTTATAAATGAAGGTCGCCGCCGCTTGCAAAGGGAATGGGAAAGATTTACCCTAAAGCTGAGCCAGGAGCGGACCTTTAAAATAAGTGACCATCAGCTTGAATCCCTGGGCCAACCTTTTCTAGATACTTTAAATATATTACATGAATTATACCAATCTCTAATCACTACCCGGGACAGTCATCAGGCGGCCATCGATGTAGTACACAGCCGAATTGATATCATGAATAGCCGGACCAATATGGCCACTCAGGAGAACATCAGGGAACTAATGGAACTTAATACTGACATTCAGAAACAGGGCTTGGCTTTTCAATTGGCAGCTGGGTTAATCGAGTTTATTGTTCTGGCCTATTACAGTCATTCCCTCTGGAAAAATCTAGTTCCTATTGCTTACAATAGTATTCCGGCAGCCCTTCAGTTGGTTGCGGTGCTTTTATTCTCCGGCTTAACCACCTATTTGACCCATTTGCTGGCTGAATATGTACAGGGCCGTACCTATCTTAAGATCAGAATTATTTCAACTTCCATTCCCCTGTTCCTATTGCTAATGATTATACTACTGGCCAGCATTATCTTTAACGGCCTTGGCTTTCATTAGCCCAGTTTATCCCATTAATCTGATGGCTTTTAATCTTTCGCTCAACTTGTGATAATGCATATCTTCCTCCCGGGCCAGCTGTTCCATCAAAAGCCTGGTTTCTGGATCTACCGCATCCCGGGCCATATTCCGGTATCTTTCCGCTGCTTTAAGTTCTTCATCAATGGCCAACTCCATAGCTTCTTTAATATGCACCATTTTTCCTCCCCCAGACAGATTTATCTCTTGATTGCAAAAGCTGCAAGCTTTTATCGAGTAAGGAACGGGCGACCACAGGTCGCCCCTACGTTTAACTAGTTGCTCGTACGTTTAACTGGTCGCCCCTACGCGTTTAAGGGAATAGCCATTATTCTCTGCCAATCATGGTTATAATAAAATACTATAAACTATCTGAGGTCCGATTTCCAGCTATTTTTTACCAATTATGGGCCTCAACATCCCAAGCTGTATTTTAAAGCTGGAGCCCACACATAATAATATCAATCATTGATAATGAGGTGTTGATCCTGAACGAAGCTCTGGTGGTGATGGCAAGAAGTTTAATCGGGTTCTTTACCCTATTTATTTTCGCCCGCTTATTGGGTAAACAGGAAATTAGCCAACTAAGCTTTTTTGATTATGTTCTAGGTATTACCATCGGTTCTATTGCGGCCTCCTTATCGGTAGACCTAAGTAGTCGAGCCTGGCCCCGTTGGGTAGGTTTGTTCACCTGGACGGTAACGGTTTTTATCCTCCAGATCTTGACCTTAAAATCCAAAAAAGTCAATGATTGCTTGGTGGGTGAACCTACTGTCCTAATAAAAAATGGCTTGATTATGGAAGATAGTATGAAAAAGCTCCGATATACCATTGCTGATCTGCTCAAACAACTACGAAGTAAAGACGTCTTTGATATCAGCCAAGTAGATCTTGCCATCCTGGAGACCAATGGTCAGCTTTCAGTGCTATTGAAAAGGGAGTATCAGTATCTAACCCCAGGCGACCTGGAAATATCTACTTCGGCTAGCGGACTGAATACGGAAATTATTTATGCCGGGGTAGTAGTAGACAGCAATCTTACAGCAGTAGGATTAGATCGCTTGTGGTTAAATACCCAGCTTAAACTACAGGGAATCACTCAACCCTCTGAAGTTTTTATGGCGTCCTATAATCCAGCCAGCTCTCAATTGTATATTGATAAATACTTGGATCGGGTGGGATCGGTACCATGAAAACAAGTCACTTGAAGAAGCTAGCCTATTATCTTATTGTATCTGCGTTATTGATCGCTTTTGCTTTGGTAATGAATAGCGGTAGTTTTTGGGCCCGGCCCATGTCAGAACCTTTTTCCAGCTTAAAGCATTCTCTAAATTCGGAGGATTGGGAGGAAGCGGAAAAAAACTGCCAGAAATTAATGCTGTCCTGGCAGCAAGTAGTGCCCCGTATACAATTCAGTGTGGAAAAAGATGAAATTAACGCTATCGACGTTAATCTGATCAGAGTTAAAGCCTATATTGGACTGCGGCAAAAAGACCAGGCCTATGTAGAATTGACTGAGGCCATGAAACACTGGGAAAACCTCAATCGTTAAGTTCTTACTTATATACTTAGTATTGGTAAGCAGCTAATTCTTTTATAGCTTGTAACAAGATATCCGCAGCAGGATTAATGATAATATCATATCCTCCAATTCCTTTGGGTACTATCACTCTCAAGCTCTTATCCTTAACTTTTTTATCGTTTAGCATACCTTCATATATAAGTTGGGCCGAATAAGCAGGAAGCTGCAGGGAAATGCCCAAGCGTTTAAACAAGGCCGCAATCCGCTCTACCTCTCCGGCCTTCAGGTAACCCAGATTCCGGGCCAATATGGAAGCCATCAAAGTTCCAATGGCTACAGCCTGTCCATGTTTTACTTCTTTATAGTGGCCCAATTTCTCGATGGAATGACCGAAAGTATGCCCCAGATTAAGAATCATTCTTAATCCGGATTCTTTCTCATCTCTGGACACAATTTGACTCTTAATTTGGACACAGCGTAAAACCACTTCCTGGACCACCTTAGCTTCTCTGTTTCTCAGCCCTTCGGCCTGGTCTTCCAGTAGCTGGAATAATTCATAGTCATAAATAATACCGTATTTCACCACTTCCCCCAATCCGGCCTGAAATTCTTCTTCCGCCAGGGTATTCAAAGTATCAGTATCTATTAAGACCAAAGCCGGCTGGTGAAAGGTGCCGATCAGGTTTTTCCCCCGGGGGTGATTAACTGCAGTTTTGCCTCCTACACTGCTGTCTACTTGGGCCAACAGGGTGGTAGGTATTTGAATACAAGGAATGCCACGTTGGTAAATGGATGCAGTAAAGCCAGCCAGGTCACCTACTACTCCTCCGCCCAGGGCCATAATGACACTGGAACGTTCCAAGCCGGCAGTCACCGCCTCATCCAGCATAAGCCGAAGCTGCTCCAGGCTCTTGTACTCCTCCCCGTCCGGCATCAGGGCTATACTCACTGCCAGACCCGCCCCTTGAAGGGAATCTACTACTCTAGCTCCATATAAAGAAAAGACCAGGGGGTTGCTAATCAGCATTATTTTAGGCTGACCCATTAAATTTTTGGTAAGCCCTCCAATCTGCAACAAAATTCCGGATCCAATAATTACTTTATAAGACCTGTCCACTCCCAGATCCACCACTACCTCACGCACTTATCTCATCCTTTCGCTGTCGGGTTCATTAATTATCCAACTCTTCGATTATTGCTTTTTCTAATTATTTGGATGATTTCCTGAACAATCTTATCCATTTCCTTGTTGCTGGTATCAACTCTGAAGTCTGCCAGAGCATAATGCTCCTCCCGCTCCTTCATCATCTTTTCAATATCTTCTATCCTCAAGTTCTTTTTTAACAATGGCCTGCTGCCCTTTTTTCGGTTAATCCGGGCCAGGAGCACTTCGGGCTGGGCATCCAGACATACCAGTACACCACTCTTCTTCAAGGCCTCCACATTTTCCGTGTTGAGAACTACGCCACCACCGGTGGCTATAACCAAATTACTGCGGGCCCCTAATTTTTGCGACATTAAGCGTTCTTCCGACCGAAACCTTATTTCTCCATGCTTTTTAAATAAGGCCGCAATGCTCATCCCGGTAAGTTTCTCAATTTCCCGGTCCATGTCGATGAACTGCATTTTCAGTCTTTCGGCCAATTTCATGCCGATAGTACTCTTTCCTGTGCCCATAAAGCCAATTAATACTATATTTTTTTCCATTTCCACACCTTTTCTATATAAGTCCGGTAATCACTATACCTTGGTTCCATCTCTTTAATATTATCGCCACCGATCTTCTCCAAGCATACCCTGGCCATGACATAAGCCATCATGGCTTCGCCTACTACCGAGGCTGCTGGAACTGCACACACATCGCTTCTTTCGATGGCTGCTTTTTCTGCTGACCAGCTTTGGGTATTGATACTATCCAGTGGCTTCATCAAAGTGGGTATGGGTTTCATATAAGCCCGGGCCCAAACGGTTTCCCCATTGCTTATACCTCCTTCAATTCCACCCGCCTGATTGCTTAAGCGATACACGCCTCTATCCTCTGCATAGTAAATCTGGTCATGTACCTGTGAACCTGGCCTGCCTGCGCAAGCTATGCCTTCACCAACTTCCACACCTTTAATAGCAGGAATGCTCATAAGGGCAGCAGCTATCCTGCTATCCAATTTTCGATCCCAAGTCACATGACTGCCCAAGCCCGGGGGAACCCCAATGGCCCCCACCGTAAAACAACCCCCCAGGGATTCTCCCTTTTCCATGGCTTGCTTTATGCTATTTATCATTTTTTCTCCTACCTTCAGGCTGCCACAACGCACAGGAGATGCTTCTGCTATATTGTTAAATTCCTGGAGCTTTCCTGGTTCAATCTGATATCCGGGATAATTCACCTCTCCTATAGAAACTACCTCGCTATAAATATATATGTTAAAGTGAGCTAATAATTGCTTAAAAAATGCCCCAGCTGCAACCCGAACCGCTGTCTCTCTGGCACTGGCCCGTTCCAGTACATTTCTCATATCCGCCTGATTATATTTAATGGCTCCAGGCAAATCCGCATGTCCTGGCCTTGGTCTCCTTACTGCCTTCTCATCTACTTTCTCACATACTCCGCTGCCCATAATATCCTGCCAGTTCTTGTGATCCCGGTTATGTATTATAAAAGCAATCGGAGTACCCAGAGTATAGCAGTTTCTAACCCCGGAATAGATATCCAGCTCATCCCTTTCTATCCTCATTCGACCACCGCGACCATATCCCAGCTGTCTGCGACGGAGTTCCTGGTTTATTTGCTCCTGGTCCACTTTCAGTCCAGCCGGCATACCTTCTATTATTCCTACCAGTCCCTTGCCATGAGATTCTCCGGCAGTATAAAACTTAAGCAAAAAACTTACCTCCTATTTTTTGATGATATATCCGCCACTAAACTGCTTGGGCTCCATTATCACAACAAATGCCTCCGGTACTCTCTCATATATCTTATCGGCAATTTTCTTGGCTAGGTTGCGTTTAATAATAATGTTAAGAAGCAGTTTAGGCCCGGCTCGTCCTACTGCTTCCCAGGTGGTAACCGGATAACCTTCGGCGCGAAGTTCTTCAACCAGTTCAGCGCAATCCCGGCTTACGGTTACCTGTATCAATCGATAACCCAAGGCTAGCCTTTCTTCCAGAAGGCTACCGCAAAAGACTCCCAAAGCAAAGCCCAGGCAAAATACCGTAAGTTTTAGGGGGTCATCCAGTGAACCCACTACCATAGCCAATGCCACCGTATAAACAAGTATTTCAAAAAAACCAATAATCGACGCTAATAGTCTATCACCCCGTATCACAAGTATCATGCGTATGGTACCTAAGGATACGTCGGTTATTCTGGCTAAAAATATAAACACCAACTGGTAAATCATACTTAATCTCCTCTCCTGGTCACCAGTTTTCAGGGGGCTTATCAGATACTCTTACTTTCCCTACTATCGGATTCACTATTATATACTTTTTATCATTAAGCTGGTTCTTTAGCACTACCGTTCCCCCTCCCGCGGGGGCCCCGGTAGCATTAAAACTGCATACCGGTATACTTCCTATACGACTGGGAAAAGTAGGTATTCCTCCATATTGTATCCCTTTGACCAGATAGTACGATTGCTTATCACTTCGATAGCGATTCAAGGATACATAAAACCTGACACTGCTTATTCGGCCCTTAAACATAGCTTCACTGCGGGCTTCCCGCAGAGTCCAGGCCAATTGAGTGGCAGAGCTGTTTAGGGCATAACGCTGATAAGGGCGGTTAAGTTGAGGCCAGGCCAAAGATAAAGTTAAGGCCAGAATCAGCAAAACTACCATTAATTCAATTAGGGTAAAGCCTTTATGCCTGGACATAGCGAGAGATTACCTCTTCCATTTCCTGAGCCTCAAAACTCTGCTTTAACAGAATTTCCAGGGTAAGCAGCGCCTGATTAATGAACATGGGTAAACCATCGATGGTCTTAAGGCCTCTAGACTGAGCCATTTGCAGCAGCTTGGTCCTACGCGGGTTATATATTATATCACATACTACCGCATCATGGTTTAATCGGTCCAGACTTTCTACTGGAGCCTCATCTACCCTGGGTGACATTCCTACTGGGGAACAATTGATGAGGATATCGGTCTGGGCAGCTAAGCGAGCAAAATTTTCCTGGGTCATTAAGGCTGCCGAGGCAGGAACCGAGCTCTGGGTGGCAATAAAATGGGCCATGGCTTCTGCCTGTCCATAATCGATATCCAAAAAATCGGCTTTTAGCATACCTGCTCGGGCCATGGCAAAGGCAATGGACCTGGCTGCTCCCCCAGCTCCAACAAACATAACTCGGCCCTGGGGATCAATCCCATTCTCTTTTAGCCCCCTAAGCAAGCCAGCTCCATCGGTATTATAACCCTTTAGCAACAGGCCTTCTTTTTTTACCAGATTAACTGCCTGGCAAGCACGGGCTTCATCGGACAGTTCATCCAAAAAGGGAATCACCTTCTGTTTAAAAGGAATGGTAACATTAAAGCCAATAAAATTCAGGGCTCTAAAACTGTTTAGTACCTGCTCCAGCTGCTCTGGCTGAGTGGCAAAGGGCAGGTAGACATAATTCAATTGGCGGCTGCGAAAAAGCCCATTATACATTATTGGCGAAAGACTGTGCTCCAGAGGGCAGCCAATAATGGCCATATATCTGGTAGAACAATTTATTTCCATAATAATCCCCCAATTAAAATTTAAGCGAATGCAATCATTCGCCTCCATAGCAGTATCTTGATTTTACCATTTATTTACATAAAGGTCTTTATTTTTTACCTTTTTGCGGCTGTATTTTATGAATTACCATTTTTTCCATCATGCGGGATATTTTGGTGCCAATAAACTCCCGCCGGTCCAGGGGCACCACTAAAATGGTAAAAAACCCGGCCCGGTTTCCGCCCAGCATATCGGTAAATAGCTGATCCCCTATTACAGCCGTTTCTTCTCTTTGCAAGCCCATTAAATGCATAGCCCGTAAAAAAGAACGGGGATTGGGCTTGGCTGCTCTATGAATAAATGGTATATCCAGTTGTTGGGCCACCTTGACAATGCGTTTTTCCCCATTGTTGGATAATATACAGGCCTTAAAGCCCATGCTTTTTATTTTTTTAAACCATTCCTCCACCTGCATGCTTATTTCATTGCTATTCCATAGAGTAATGGTATTATCCAGATCCATAATAAAACCCTTGATCTGGCTTTTTTTTAGCTCATCCAGGGCAATATCATGGATGGAATCCACATAAATGTCAGGATAAATCATTTTCAACATATTTTTTCCTCAATCCAAAAGTGATTCCCCTGTGAAAAGTTGTATTTCGTGAGTTTTGCTGGGGTTTTCGGGAGGGGAATCAAAAGTTTAAAATAATTAAAACTGGATAAGAAGTCCATCCCTAAGCAATTCCGCCGCTGACTCCGGATCTACCGGATTAATAAAATAGCCGCTGGCAATTTCAACCGCGTTGGATATTACCAAACGGGGCACTATTTCAATATACCAGTGGTATCCATCCTGCCCAGAAACATTTACCGGGGCACTGTTTATCATAATATTATATGAAGGATTATCCAGCAAAGCAAGCATAGTCCCCAGATATCCTCTTAACAAGGCCTGTAAATCCTGGATTTCAGCTTGCTCAATATCTGCAAAGTAATCCTGATGCTTTTTGGGAATTATCCAGGCTTCATAAGGAAACCTGGGAGCATACGGGCTAAGTATTATAAAGTGCTCACTTTCATAGATTATTCTATCCTGGCCTAACTCTTCCTGGATTATCTGGCACAAGAGACAGTGGCCCTTTTTCTTATAGAATTTGCTGACCCCTGAATTATGAGCGGGTACCATAGCATAAGCCAGAATTTGACTATGACTGTGATCCTGGGATGCTCCAGCAAACAGACCCTTATTTTTATATATTTGAATATATTTGATTCTCTCATCCCCGGCTAGAACCTTAAACCGCTTCTGTAGCATCTTGAGGAGCAAAGATACTTGGGCTGCCGGAAGTTCATGCAGTTGTATCCCGTGCTGGGGGGTTTCGATTACTACTTCATGATGCCCCAGTCCATGGCAACGAGCATAAATCCCGTTGGTTTTATACTCCAAATCATCCCGGTTCAACTTAAACATAGCAAACTTGTTGGGTACGGTTCGAACCAGCCATCCCTTCTCATTGGGCAGCGAAGCAGGCTGCCGAAAGGCATCCAACTCCCCACCGGTTAGTGCTTCATTTCCCTCGCAAAAAGGGCAAACTTTATCACCCAGAGGACAAGTTATCGCACTTTTATAGATAGGAAAAGCAGAAGGCTTTAAAGCACTGCCGTTAGCTATTAAAACCCAACTATCTCTTATCAAATCTCTACGCAGTTCTGTCAATTACCCCCACCCCTGTCTGATACCTGCTGCAGCAGCAATCAATCCTAAAACAGTATCAAAATAACGGCTCTTCTATGTATTATAATGTGCATCAATAGTTTATTACATCTATATTCACGCTTAAACTAAAATACTATACTTCAGGCTTTATCTCCTTTAATCCAAGTAAAAGTATCAGCTTTAAGTCAAGTTATCTGCCACATTTTTCTTGTTTTCACTTGTTATTGGGTATAAAATATTTTACCATGAAAACCGTAGGCAGGTATCCCAATAAAGGTTCTTCTCCAGATGATTATTATTTGATTGAGGTAAGACTGTTTAGTTTTTAGGCCTTGATAGATACTCTTCCCGATAATTATCTGATAAAGTTAAGCCATGATGAGAACGCCTTGGACCTGAGATTGAATTATAGGAGGAAAGTAGCTTGCTGGAAGATAAAATACGTTCTTTTAGCGGACGTAAAGCCAAGATCTTGGGACACGAGAATACTTTTAAATCGGCGGTGCTCTTGCCCCTATTCTTCGATAATGGTAATTGTTATGTTTTGTTTGAAGAGCGGGCTAAGACCATGAATCGCCAACCAGGGGAAATATGTTTTCCTGGCGGAGCCCAGGAACCAACTGACGATTACAGTGAATATACAGCCATTAGGGAAAGCAGTGAGGAACTGGGACTTCCCCCTGAGTGCTTCGAGGTTATAGCTCCTCTGGATATAATGGTCAGCACCTTTAGTTCCATCATTATACCTTACCTGGCTATTATTAAGGACCTGAGTAAATTGAATATTAACCCTTCTGAAGTGGAAAAGGTTTTATTAATTCCTCTGGAATTTTTCCTAAAGAACGAACCTGAAGTTCATTACATTGAAACCACCGCTCACCCCCCGGAAGATTTCCCCTTCCACCTTATTCCCTACGGCCGGGAATACCCCTTTCGGACTGGCAAAATTCCCCAGTACTTTTATGACTGGGAAGAGGAAATAATATGGGGACTCACCGCTTCCATTCTGCACCATTTCATAGAATTGCTGAAAAAAGCGGGAGTCAATTAAGCCAATAAAAAAGCCGTTTTCACGGCGTCTAATCTATATTATTGGCACTCCTATAGGTTTAGGCTTCGGTACTCAGTTCTCTAATCAGCTTCTTTAATGCTCTTTTCTCAATACGGGAAACATAAGACCTAGAAATGCCCATTTTACGGGCAATTTCTCGCTGGGGTTCTTTATATCCGCTGAACACCCCGTAGCGCATCTCTATGATCTGCCTTTCCCTATCACTGAGTACATCGATTTTAGACAGTATTTTCTCTCCCTGCAGTTTCATATCCACCATTTCTACAATCTCATTGTCTTCGGCCAATATGTCTATAAGGGCAATTTCATTGCCTTCTTTGTCATAACCAATAGGATCATAGATGGAAACTTCTGTTCTCTTCTTTTTTAAGTTCCTTAAATGCATCAGCACTTC
>JAAYJK010000057.1 GCA_012522955.1 Syntrophomonadaceae bacterium | reverse complement strand
GCTTGATATTAATAACATTTAGGCGGTAATATAAATCGGCCCTGAATAAACCTTTGCTAACGGCCTCCTCCAGATTACTATTGGTGGCCGCAATAATCCGTAAATCTACTCTTTTGCTTTTACTTCCCCCTACCCGGATAATCATCCGGTCCTGCAAGAATCGCAACAGGCTTACCTGCATATCAACAGGCATCTCTCCGATTTCATCCAGGAAAACCGTGCCCCCATCTGCCATTTCAAATTTGCCGATAGCACCGCCTTTTTTGGCTCCGGTGAAGGCTCCGTCCTCATAGCCAAAAAACTCACTCTGCAGTAATTCCTTGGGTATGGCACCACAATTTATGGGTATTAATGGTCCCTGGCGACGGCTGGCTTGATGGATAGCCTGGGTCAGTAATTCTTTGCCGGTTCCACTTTCTCCCACAATCAAAATATTTGAATTTACTTTGGCTGCTTTCCTACCCAATTCCTTGGCCTGCATCCAGGCATCACTTTCACCGATGAGATCACTAAAGAAGTACAGGTCATTTCCAGGAACAGACCTATAGCCCTGGCTATCCAAGTTGGATTCATAATCGTAGGTAAACAGCATTATGGAATCTTCCTTATTCTCTTCACTTTTCAAAAGTTCCTTGATCCTCAAAGAACAACCCCGGGGTTTTTTTCCATTATCAATGGTGAATTGATAGTTATCTGCTTGGTCATCCCAAAGAACTGTCAGCAGACCTTGGCAGTCCGGGATATAGTTGCCTATTGATTTGCCTATGACTTCATTTCTATTCACTCCCAGCAACTCCTGGGATTTGTGGTTTAAATTTATTATCCTTCCTTTTCCATCTACAACAAAAAGGCCGTATTGTACACAATCCAAAATGGAGTCAATCTCAGTCTTTTTGTTAATTCCCATCCCAATGGTAGTGGCAGCATATTTGACTAATTGAATAACTTCAGGGGATAAATCATGGAAAGGATTCATCATACTTAGTACCCCAACAATCTTAGAATCAGCTTTGATGGGGACTCCGACACTATTATAAAAATGGAGACAATTGCGATAGTGCTCAAATGCTCTTATTTCCAGAGATTTACCTTCAATTAAAACCGTACCTATGCAATTGGTACCGACTACGCTTTCCTGGCAGCAAATACCTATGGGCAGCAATTCATTATTGCCCACTAATTCTAAAATATAGCCTTCTGCATCGGATAAAAGTACTATGCTCTTATCAATGACAGCACCTAGTTCCTTCATAATCGGCCAGGCTATTTTAATCATTTCAATATTTTTACTCTGCCGAAGCAATAGCTCATCCTTGGATAGATGAGACTTGCCTTCTGCAAAGGGTTCTATCAAATTTTGGCATCTCTGCCAGGATCTTAATATTTCCGGCCTTATGGCGTCTTTTGTTACTGTTCCATCATTAATAAAACTCAACCATGATTCTTTAACATTCATTTGTTCGCCAGTAAAATTAAACAAAAGACAACACCTCGAATGCATATTTATTTTTTATTAATTATAACACAAGCCTATATCAACATGGTCCTAAATAACTTTGTTTTACACTAATAGTGTTCAGCTATTATACATAGCCTGTACAATAATAAAGCGTTTTATAAGCTTAAATAAAATCCGTGGTAGTAATAATTCAATATTTAATAACGCAGCGCCCCAATTCTGCCAGCTATTTTCCCTTCCCCAAATAAAATTAGTTTTTGCTCTCTGCTGGCATTGTTCTTGCAAATTAAAGGTCAGTCCCCGTATACCGACCACCTTGGCGGAAAAATGGGGTAGTCTTTAAATAAGCTTTAAGCCAGCCCCGGGCAGCAGGTAATTCTATATGATACGAGAAAGGAATGGGTGATTAATGAGTACTTTAACTAACTTATACAAAAGCAAATTGCGCACTCCAGAAGAAGCAGTAAAGGTTGTCAATTCGGGGGATCAGGTAAATTACAATCATTTTGCCATGAGTCCCAAAGCATTGGATGCCGCCTTGGCTAAAAGAGCCGGGGAATTGAAGGATATCCAGCTTAAAGGTGTTATGCAGCTTTATGTCCCCCAGACGGTTCTAGCCGATCTAAAACAGGAAACTTTTTTCTATCATTCCGGTTATTTTAGTCCTTTTGATAGAGCACTATCGGAAAAGGGGCTATGCCACTATGTAGCCAGTAACTTTGGCTTCACTCCCTTTATTGCCAGAAGGGGCTGGTCCAGACCTGCTGATGTGTTTATGACAATGGTCGCCCCTATGGATAAATATGGTTATTTTAACTTCAGTACCACTTGTTCAGAGACCATGGCTTTATGTGAAATGGCTAAACACATAATAGTAGAAGTCAATGAAAAAGCTCCTGTGGCCTTAGGGGGAGAACAACATTGTATTCATATTTCCCAGATTGATGCCATCGTGGAAAACACCGAGCCATTATTTGTCATTCCATCAGAGTTTGAAGCTAGTGAAGAAGAGAAGAAAATTGCCCAGCTCATAGTTGAAAGACTTAAAGACGGAGATTGCCTGCAATTTGGAATTGGAAGTCTGCCCAGTATAATTGCTAAATTAATTGCTGACAGTGATCTTAAAGATTTAGGTATCCATTCAGAAATGATGGCGGATAGTTTCGTTGATTTGTATGAACAAGGAAAGATAACCGGTAATAGAAAGATTATGGACAAAGGCCGGATGACCTATACCTTTGCCGTAGGTTCTCAGCGCCTATATGATTTCATTGACCACAACCCAGCCTGTGCCATTTATCCGGTAGATTTAGTCAACATGCCCTCCAGGATTGCCATGAATGATAATCAAATCGCTATAAACAATGCGGTAGCGGTGGACCTTCAAGGTCAGGTAAGTTCAGAATCTGAAGGATTTAAACAGATTTCCGGAACCGGGGGTCAGCTGGAATTTACCCTGGGGGCTGAATGGTCCAGAGGCGGGGCTGCTTATATATGCATGACTTCTACCACTATGCATAAGGGCGAAAAAGTATCCCGGATAGTTCCCTATTTTAGCCCGGGTACTATAGTAACCTGTACTAGAGGCACTGTATCCAATATAGTAACTGAATATGGCGTTGCCAATATGATGGGCAAACCAGTTTATGACCGGGCCGAAATGTTAATTAATATCGCCCATCCAGACTTCCGGGATGATTTGGTAAAAGCAGCCCAGGAACAGAAAATTTGGACAAAAAGCAATAAGATATTATAAAAATATACCTCTGCAACTTTCCGACTGTTAAATGTGGGAATTACAAACCCCGGGGCACATATTGTGCTCCGGGGTGTTTTTTCTGGCCACTAGGCCTGTTGGAAAACTCCAGTTTCTACTTCAGTCACCGCACCTATTTCCATTAGGTGCTGCACATGATGGTGGGCGTACATCATTTCCCAGAAGTCTTCCATATAGAATAGATTATAATCAAAAGCCAGGTGATAAGCGGCCAGCTGTGCTATAGTATGGGGCCGCTTGAGCAAATCATAAACTCGATTTTCCCGATCCAGCAAAATCTGCAGATAGGAATCCAGACTAGGGATGATTTTTTCTGTCAAGGGCCGACGATGGGAAGAAGCAAAAGTACCAGGATTAATCTCCTTAATACGCTGCACCGAGTTAATAAACTGTCCTACATTAGAACACCCGTCTCCATACCAGGGGCCACCTCGGGTGGTGTCTATATCCCCGCCAAACAATATTCCTTCTTTTTCAAAATAGAATCCATAATGGCCAATACTATGTCCGGGCAGGTATACCGCAGTCAAACGTATTCCCCGCCCCAATTCTATTTGTTGGCCATCGGTGATGGTTCCGGCCAGGTCTATTTTAATGAAGCCCGGCTCCACCGGGATGTCTGGATTCTGCAAAGTCGTATCCGGGGTTTCAGGCAAAGGCTTCCCGGGGGGCATAAATCGCTTCCAATACTCAAATCCCCGTAGTTTAAAATACTCTTTTTCATTTCGGTATGAGAGCTGCTCTTCCTTAGCCGCATATAAGCTAATATTCTTGAAAAGAAGGGCGCTGTGGGTGTGGTCGGGATGATTATGGGTAAAGAAGCCTAGCTCTATTGAATCTTTATCGATTTCGTTGAATGCCCTTTGCCCGGCTCCAAAATCAATAATCGCCCTTTGCTCCCCTGCTATGTAAATACATATACAATAAGGATAAAATTTGGGCGCATCTGGCATCAATACCGATATTCCTCGTGCCAAAGGCATCAACATTTTTATTCCTCCCCTTACCACAACCTAAATAAATTCCAACCCAGATTGTCTTATCACATAATATTAATATTTTATCATTTATTATTACTCTGTTAAGGGGTATGTGAATGTTTTTCCTATTAATTTGTATCCTGTCTACTGATTCAACCCTTCCCACTTCCATTTTACCGAAGCCTTACATTTACAGAACCTATAATAGACCATGTCTTTTTATGTATAATGGCCCGTCTGACTCACTCCTTAAGATCGCCAGTAGTGCGGGCCAAGATCAAGCCCTTACTCCCTGAATTAGACTCCTGCCCCTGAACTGGGCTAGGGCTTGAAAACCTAATGTACATCGCTTTAGCAACTCATTTAGCCCGCGCGGTTTCCCGGTGCTTCATAGGACTCCATAGCATCAAATTCCCTGATGCTGCGCCGCCTTCCCCTGCTGGCCGGTTCCAAACCACTTATCATTTGGTTATGGGTAAGCAAAGTTTCCAGTCTGGCGTCCATAAGCAACAGCCTTTTATCCAGCATATGGTGAAGGTTTTCTACTGCTTCCAAGTTGCTTTCCAATTTATCCAACAGCCTGCGATTCATCTCCTGAGTCCGGGCTGAAGAAATTTGATGCATTCGATTCTGATATTGCCGGTTGGCCCAGCCATCAACTAGCTTGAGTATGATTATGCACCAGCCGATAAGGCCTATTAAAGCCAGGAATAATTCCTGCCCGTTAATTCCATTCATACCGGTCAACTCCTTTTCCATTATTTAACACCCTTTATTATATTCCTAGAGCGGCCGACTTGGTACTCCGAAAAGTGGGACGGGGGAGGATGAAGACTAGCCCACAACATGGAACCCCGATCGATTATGGATCATAGACCGGGCAACTGTAGGGGCGGTCGAAGACCGCCCGCGGGCTTGGCAACGGTATTGGGGAGCTGCTTGGCGGGCGACCACAGGTCGCCCCTACGGGCTTGCGGTGTTAGTCTGGCGGATTAGTGGTGGGCGACCACAGGTCGCCCCTACGGGCTTACACCGGCATTTTCTAGGGCTGCTGGCGAGGATTGTAGGGGCGGTCTTCGACCGCCCGCAGCTTACTAGTCCAACATTAGGTGGGCTAGATCCAGGGGCTGAATGTGCTTCCCATCTTTGAATGCTCTCATATTGCCTCCTGATATTTCATCAATCAGCGCTATTTCTCCCGCTTGTCCTACCCGGCCAAATTCGAATTTGATGTCATAGAGTTCTATATCTTTTTTGGCTAGTTCCGCCTTAACGATACAGGCAATTTTGCGGGTCAGTTCTTTCAAGACCTGATATTCCTCCTTGCTGAGTATGCCTAGCATATCCAGGGCATCTTCTGTGATAGGGGGGTCTTCCCGGGCATCATCTTTTAAGGTAATTTCCACAAAAGCATCCAGGGGCTGACCTTCCTCCACATAGGCTCCATAACGACGATAAAAGCTGCCTACGGCGCGAAAGCGGCAGATAACTTCCAGTCCCTTTCCAAACACAGTGGCTGGCTTAACTGTCATGGTAGCTTGGTCAATATCAGCCTCTATATAGTGGGTAGGAATACCCTGGGCTTGCAGAGCCTCAAAGAAGTATTTTGTCAAGCGCAGTCCAGCTTGGCCCGCTCCTTCAATAGTCAGACCTATGGTGTTGGAACCGGGATCAAAAACTCCATCGGCTCCCGTGGCATCGTCCTTGAATTGCAGCAGATAGTTTCCGTTTTCCAACTGATAAACATTCTTGGTTTTTCCTGTATATACTATTTCCATATCTATATTCCTTTCCTAGAGAATTTCAGTTTATTATACCTTGATTTTCTTGCGCTAACAATGCAAGTAAAGATAGGAAATTACTCCGGGTACTATTGCATTTATGCCTAGTTTATCATGCAATCTAATGTATACATGTATACATTTGGTCGGCTCAATTGCCATGGCCGGGAAGTTTTCCCGTCCATTCGGGATTTTAGGGCTATGGCGCTACTTTCTGGTTAATTTTGTCAAGGCCTATTGATAAAGGAATTCAATTAAAAGACAAAGAATACAATAAAGGTCACAATTCGACCTGGAACTATATTATAATGATTTCCTGGTACAATATAAAACAACGAGGAGGACACAGGATTATGAACAATGGGGCTTATAATCCCTACCAACATGCGCAGGCACAATTTGATCAGGTAGCCGAGCTGGTCAAATTGGATGAAACTACCCGGCAACTACTAAGGCAGCCCATGCGAGAATACCATTTTCTCATTCCAGTGCATATGGATGATGGAAGCACTAAAGTTTTTAGGGGCTTTAGAGTGCAGCACAATGATGCCCGGGGACCCGCTAAAGGCGGCATCCGCTTTCATCCCCAGGAAACAGCCGATACGGTCCGGGCCCTGGCTATGTGGATGACCTGGAAATGTGCGGTGGTGGATATTCCCCTGGGTGGAGGAAAAGGCGGGGTAATATGTGATCCCCGTAGTTTAACGGATTCCGAACAGGAAAGATTATGCCGGGGATGGGTACGCCAAGTGGCTAAAAACGTGGGTCCCTGGAATGATGTACCGGCACCGGATGTTATGACCAATTCCAAACATATGCTATGGATGCTGGATGAATTCGAAACTATACACGGGGGACGCTTTCCTGGCTTTATTACCGGCAAGCCGGTAGGTATGGGAGGATCACTGGGCAGAACTGAAGCTACTGGTTATGGGGTAGTCTATACCATTAGGGAAGCTCTTAACGACCAGGGTATTGATATAAAGAACACCTCGGCCAGCATGCAGGGATTCGGCAATGTTTCCCAATATGCCGCCAGGCTGTATCAGGAACTGGGTGGTACGGTTATTTCCACTTGCTGCTGGGATAATAACGATAGTAAAGCCTATGCCTATGTGAATAGAAATGGACTGGATATCGATCAATTGTGCAGTATAACTGATTTATACGGTGGTATTGACAAGACTAAAGCTCAAGACCTGGGTTATGAAGTATATCCAGCTCGGGCCTGGTTGGAGCAGGATGTGGATATTCTGATCCCGGCAGCCCTGGAGAACCAGATAACTAAAGATACAGTAGGTAAAATCAGCCCCAAGGTAAAGATTATTGCTGAAGGCGCTAATGGTCCTACTACTCCGGAAGCTGATGAAGTGCTGAAACAAAGAGGCATTTTTGTTATTCCTGATTTCCTGGCCAATGCCGGTGGGGTAACCTGTAGTTATTTTGAGCAGGTACAATCCAATGCCAACTTCTACTGGGAAAAAGATGAAGTGCTGAGTAAACTGGATATTAAAATGACTTCTGCTTTCAAAGCAGTTAATGATCTGGCTAAGAGAAACAATCTCTATATGCGGGATGCTGCCTATGTAATTTCTATCAACCGTGTAGCCCAGGCAGTAAAAATGCGTGGCTGGGTCTAAATCCTCTTTTTATGGTCCAGAAAGGTGGTAGCTCATGACCAAGCAAGATTCTGTCAACGATGATCTCTTGTATTTTTTGAAAGAAAGAGCTAAAGAGCTGGATTGCATTTATCAGGTAGATGAGTTGCTAGGTAACCAGCGCTTGTCTTTGCCTGAAATTTTCGAAGAAATGGTAGGGGTTCTTCCTTTTGGTTGGCAGTTTCCTGAGTTTTGTCAAGCTAGGATTATATACGATAACCACAGTTATCATACGACCGGATTCTTTCCTTCCCCCCTGTCCCTTAGGAGCAGTATAAAGGTTAATGACAAAGAAGTGGGAAGCATTGAGGTGGTGTACACCCAGGAGGTTCCCCAGGGTGAAGAAGGCTACTTTCTGGAGAAAGAACGCAAGCTTATAAGAACCATAGCTGATCGTATTGGTCAGACCATTTTGCACCGTAAAATGAAACAGGTTATGCTGGAGTGGAACGAAACCCAGCTAGGGCCGGCCGAAGCCAGAGGAAGCAATAATGAGTGGATGGTTATTGTGGACCTTTTGCTGCGAACCGACCCCGACCTGCTATTACATGTATGTAAAAAGCTGATCAACCACCTCTATTGGAGCGGAATCAAAGAAGCCCAGGACATATTAACGGAATTAAGCCCGGGTTGGCAAATGTCATTTGAACGGGGGGAGGTAAACTACCCCAGCGCCAAGCTCCCCCCGGGCAATATTGCCACCATCAGTGAGAAAACATTTTCCTTGGCCTCCCAGCATATGAGCGGTAACGAAATAACCCTGCGTATGAAAAAATGGCTGCAGGAACAGAAGGCTCATTTCCTTATCAAGGCTATTGACCGTATCGATGCTTCAGTGGGAGAAATTATCGATGCTATTATTCGCTACCAGAATATAGCGGGTGGAAGCAATATGCTTAATCACGCCACTGAACGCTGGCTGGAAGTGGCCTTAATGCAGCGTTTTTTATCTGGTAATCTGGATTTTATCCGTGTGGCTCGTAAATACATTGGCATAAGTAGTTATTATCACATTGTAAATCGCCTCATATTTCCCGAGCACAGCCATGGCAAAATCGGGGGAAAAAGTACCGGCTTGTTCCTGGCCCAGCAAATCCTGAAAAGAGCCAGCCAGGACATACCCTTGCTAGGCAATATAAGGATACCTAAAACCTGGTACATTACTACTGATGAATTTACGGATTTTCTCCACTATAACAACCTGGAAGCCTTAAACGAACACAAGTATAAAGATCTATCGGAAATACGAATGGATTATCTCAATATTATTCAAACCATGAAGAATGCCAAGTTCCCCCCCGGGATAGTCAAAAGTCTAGCCATGGCTCTAGATGATTTCGGGGATAGTCCTCTGATCGTTCGCAGTTCCAGCCTGCTAGAGGACCAAATGGGTTCGGCTTTTTCCGGCAAGTATAAAAGCCTGTTTCTGGCCAACCAGGGCAGTAAAAAGCAGCGCTTGGAAGAATTGATGGATGCCATTATTGAAGTCTATGCTTCGCTTTTCAACCCGGATTCCATAAAATATCGCCATGAGCGGGGACTGCTGGATTTCCAGGAAGAAATGGGGATCATGATTCAAGAGGTAGTGGGAAGCAAAATAGGTGCCTACTATATGCCCCTATTCGCCGGGGTTGGGTTTAGCAATAACGAGTTTCGCTGGTCGCCCCGCATCAATCGGGAAGATGGTCTGATTAGGCTGGTTATGGGTTTGGGTACGCGAGCGGTTGACCGTTTAAGTGATGATTTCCCGGTTCTGGTCTCTCCTGGCCAACCCCGATTAAGAGTAAATACCCTACCGGAAGAGATTAAACATTATGCGCCCAAGAAAGTCGATTTGATTAACTTGGAGAGTACTAGCTTTGAGACTATAGAGATTTCAACCCTGCTTCAGGAATATGGTGCTCAAATACCTAATATACAACAGATTGTCTCCGTTAACAAAAATGACTATATCGGCAAATATTCCCTATTTGACATGGATTTTGTTCAGGATGACATAATCGTAACCTTCGATGGCCTGGTGTCCGATACCAGTTTCGTCAAACAAATGGGACTGATTCTGAAAACCTTGCAGGAAAAGCTGGGAACCCCGGTTGATATTGAATTTGCTTGTGATGGCAAGGACTTTTACCTTTTGCAATGCCGGCCTCAAAGTTTTGGCGTGGATAGTGTACCTGCCGCCATTCCCAAGGATATTCCGGAAAAGGACATTGTGTTTTCAGCCAAACGCTACATTTCCAACGGCAGCATAGAGGACATTTCCCACATGGTTTACGTGGACCCGGAAGGCTATAACAGCTTGCAGGAATTAAGCCAGCTAATCAATGTAGGAAGAGCTATTGGACAACTCAATTCCCTGTTGCCCAAACGGCGCTTTATTCTGATGGGCCCGGGACGCTGGGGCAGTCGGGGTGATATCAAGATGGGAGTACAGGTAAGCTATTCGGATATTAATAACACGGCTGCTTTGATTGAAATAGCCCGTAAAAAATCCAATTACATGCCTGAACTTTCTTTTGGCACTCATTTTTTTCAGGATCTGGTGGAGTCCAACATCCGTTACCTGCCTCTATATCCTGATAACAAAGACATTATATTCAACTCCCGTTTTTTAAAGCGTTCGAAAAATATGCTGGCCGAACTCTTGCCTGACTTTGCTGCTCTGGAAGAAGTAATAAAGGTAATCGATGTACGCCAGAATTCAGGAGGAAGAGTACTCAATATAACTATGAATGCGGATCTGGAAGAAGCCTTGGGCTATTTAACTCATTTCTCAGGGCAGACCCAACCCAGCTTTAGCGAAGCCGCCTATATGGAAAAGCAGCTGCAGCCTGAAAGGGACCGCTACGATGACCGCTTCTGGCGCTGGCGTTTTTATATGGCCCAACGGCTGGCCGAAAGATTGGATCCCAACTGTTTTGGAGTAAAGGGAGTTTACCTGATCGGCAGCACCAATAATGGTACCGCAGGCCCAGGCAGTGATATAGACCTGGTTATTCATTTCGGAGGCCAGGACAAGCAACGACAAGAGCTGCAACAATGGTTGGAAGGATGGAGCCTGTGTCTGTCGGAAATGAATTATTTGAAGACCGGATATACCTCTGAAGGCTTGCTGGATGTTCACCTGGTTTCAGATGAGGACATAGCCAATAAGAGCAGCTTCGCCGCCAAAATAGGCTCTCTTACTGATCCTGCCCACAGGCTTAAATTAAAGACTGATTAGAGATAGACCCAGGCTATGAACTCACTTGCTGCTGTATTTCATAAAAACAGCTTTTACATACGTACTTACCTTTGTAGTACCAGACTTCAGCTACATTGCCGCAAAAGATACACCCGGGTGAATACTTCTGCAACACAATTTTTTCTCCGTCAATGAGTATCTCCAGGGATTCTTTATCGTCAATGCCCATGGTTCGGCGTAACTCTATGGGGATTACTATTCTGCCTAATTCATCAATTTTCCTCACTACTCCGGTGGATTTCATGCTTAAAACCTCCTCATCAAGCTGGATGTCCCAAAACACAGTTAATCCGCAGCGGCAACTTTTACCATTATATGTAATTTTATGGTTTTGTACTTAAAATATACCATAGGGGGGCAGGGATAGCAATATACTTGCCAAGTAAAAGTTTAAGTGCCTGTAACACACCAACCGTGTCCTTGTTACTTCCTTGTTACATCGATCCTTGCTTCAAGCGGGAAACGGCTTTTAAGTCTGAGGACTTAGTATCAAAAGCAAGAGTCTGGGATGTAGTATGAAGGGGAAAACGCACGATAAATCTGGTGCCTTTAGGACTGCTGGCAAATTCAATCCGAGCCCCATGTCGCTGGGCAATGCTATAACATATGGCTAGTCCTAAACCATGGGCCTTTTCCTTGGTAGAAAAAAATGGGGTTCCAATATGCTGGGCTGTTTGTTTAGAAATACCAGTTCCCTGGTCCCGGATGATGAACCACACTTCGTGAGCCACCTGTTTAGTGACAATGACGATAGTGCCGCCATGGGGCATGGACTCAATGGCATTAGTTAATAAATTGAGAACCAATTCCTTTATCTCCAGTTTGTCCAGCTGTAATTTGGGGATCTTATGTAATCTGCTCTTAATTTTTATGCCATGCCCGCTGGGAGGGTTATTATTCAAGCATTCTTTTATAATATCATTAATATCCTGTTCTTCCCGGTAATTGGTTTTGTTTTCAGACAGGTTAATCAAATTACTTATGGCCGCATCGGCTTTGTCAATCTCTTCAATCATTATGGAAAAATACTCCCGCAGGTCTTGGGGATCTGCTTCATCATCCATCAACTGCAAAAATCCCCGGACCGTAGTCAGAGGATTGCGTATTTCATGGCCAACAGCAACTCCTAGCTGTCCTACCATATTAATTTGTTGAGTACGACAATCCAGATCTCGTGGGCTCTCTTCCCTGTAATTGGGTTGCAGGAAAAAGGAGGTAAATCTGTCACGATGTAAATTAGTTATAAAATATATTAGCAATGTCATCAACATGAACACTAAAGCCCGGTTTACTGAGCTTTCAGTTATGCTCCCGAAAGCAAAATAATTTAAACTAACATGAAATAGACCTAAAAGCAGGGCTAGGTATAGGGACTTGATTCCATACCAGATAGCCGCAAGAATAATGGGTATATAAAAAAAGTGGGTGTATACTATGTCCTCCCTCAGATATAGATTTACATAAGAGGCTGTCAGCATACAAAAGAGGCAAGAAATCAGTACCAGAACCATTTTGTAAAACTCTGAGTGATTTTTCATATGGTTGAGAATAATGTGGTAATACTCCATCTATCTACTCCCCCCAAAAGAAAAGTACTACTATGCTTATATTACCAAATCAAGCATGATAATGGGTAATTTTTCATTTATTTCCCTTTTTGGCTAGGTTTTCGACCCTCAAGCTTCCCTAGACAAGTTGCCTATGGCAAAATACTGTAACTAATCTCCATAAAACCTTGGGGTTCCTTATCATTACTCCTTAATATATGCCTTGACATTCCAAGGCTGAGGGTTATCATGGGTATAAATGCAGGGTAAAAAAGATCAGCCTTAAAGGGGTTATCAGTAAAATATTGGCCAGCTGTCCCCGCACTTTACAGCAATGGAGGTACTTTCATGAAAAGATTACTCACCCTGACCTTGACCATAATCTGCTTACTAACTGCCCCCGCCTACGCCATTATCCTGGACGACACCAATGCTCATTGGATGACTGGAGTACATACTGATGGCATCAACAATGATGCCTATGATCAAGCGGAGATGTTAAAACAGCTGGGACTATTTATGGGAACCCCTAATGGTTTTGAACTGGAACGCAACATGACCCGGGCTGAAGCCGCAGTAATGCTGGTTCGTTTCCTGGGAGCAGAAGAGAAAGTACGGGCTGGAAACTGGGCTCACCCCTTCCATGATGTGCCGGCATGGGTCGATAAATATGTGGGCTGGCTATATCAGAGTGGTCTGACTAAAGGGATAAGTTCAAGCCAATACGGTGCCCAGAAAAACACCACTCTGGAGCAGTATGCCATCTTTTTGAGCCGGGCGGTCTCCGGTAATGACGACTGGCAGGGCAATGGAATAGCTAGTGCTGAGGAAGTAAAACTATGGGATGAGGATAACCGCTTTTTCTCCCGAGGGGCGGCAGTGGGATTGTCCACCCGAGCCTTATCCTTAACCTATACCAAAAACGACAATTGGACCTATAGCATGGCCCAATACCTGATTGATAAAGGGGTTTTTAGCGTCCAGGATCTGCTGCAAGCAGCCTGGGAGGTTTTGCCTCCGGTATACAAATACCTGGATGACGAGGATCGCCTTTACAACACCATAGCCGGAGTAGCAGTTGCCAAAACTGATATGGGCGGCCTAGTCCACTTAAGCGCTACCGACAGCTCTCTTCCTTACTTCTATGCTAGCAGGCAAGAAGGACAATACACCCAACTATACCAAATAGACTGCAAGAGCATGGAGAGCAACTTAATTTCCTCCCGGGTGCTGCCCTCAGGAGATTCCTGGGCTTATACCTATGCTGGCAGTATATCTGGAAGGGATTACCTGTTCGAGCACTCTTACTCCCAGAACCGTATAAATTTGTTGCAATATAGAGAAGGCCAATTGCTTACCCTGCTGTCCGATTTTAAGTTTCAAAACGATGAGGTTCATCCTAGTTGGAACGTGAATTATTTTATAGCGGAGGGTTCCATACTAATCGCTGGTAAAGACCAGTATTACCTGCTTGACCAAAAAGGCCTTAACAGCCATACCTACCCGGAAGGCACCCAGGTACTGGGCTTTGATGGGATAAGCCTGCTAACCCAGCAGCTGAACCCGGAAGATATCATCATTGACTGTATACAGGCGGCAGATGGCAGCACTCTGGATTCCTATTCCGTAAAACAGGATACAGCCCAGGAATATTTCTATCGCTCCCTGGACTATTCCCAAGCCACATACAATGGAAAGCTTTTCTATGGTGAGGCTGGTCTATACCTGCTGGAGGCTGAGAGCCATCGACTTAAGCAGATTACTGCCCTCCCCACCTTGGATCTTACTACCTTACGCAACGACCAACGTTACATTATTTTGACCCACGATCCCGGACAGCGCTTACCTGGGTTCAACCGCAACGGGGGGGACCAGATCGTAATAATCGAGTATGATGACAGCGAGAGGGTGCTGCTAGACAATAACCCGGCCCACGGCATAGCCATTGCAGGCTTTCTCAATTATGGGATGGGGAGTGCAGTGGCCTTTTACTCTGCTGCTGATGTAGGAATGCAACATTTTAATGTTTACCATTATATACTCCTACCTTCATTTGACCAGGCAACCGGTAGCTATGATGAGAAACAGCCCCAGATCGTGGTCGACAGCTATACTGCCGGTCGTCCGGAAATGGAGAGCCCGGGTTATGAGCAGAGTTATATGGAAAAGGAACAAGCCCGGCTGAATGCACTAGGCTACGGGAATCAATAATTATAGCTATAAGCAGAAATGCCGTTTACTATCCCAGCACTTCATGCACAGTGTCTTGCTGGCTGCCAAGTGCTGGAAAACGCACCATAAACCGGGTGCCGCGTGGAGTACTGATAAATTCTATCCGGGCTGAGTGACGGCGGGCAATACTATAACATATGGCCAAGCCCAAACCGGCAGAATTCTCTTTGGTAGTAAAGAAGGGAATGCCAATCTTCCTAGCCGTGACTCCTGAGATTCCGCTTCCCTGATCCTGTACGGTAAAGAGCACTTCATTATTTACCTTTTCAGTACTTACTGTAATTACCCCTCCCTCGGGCATGGCTTCTATGGCATTGGACAAGAGATTTTCAATTAATTCATTTATTTCCATCTTATCCAGCAGCAAGTCGCTAATCGGGCTCAAACGGGTTTTGATTTTTATATTGCTGGGCTTTGGCACAAAGAGACCCTCACTCAGGTAATCCTCGATGATATGGTTTAGATTTTGTCGTTCCGGGTGATTAGTTTTATTATGAGCCAGGTTAATTACGTGACCTATGGTGGCATCAGCCCTATCGATCTCTTCAATCATCAGGGAAAAGTATTCCTCAGCCCCCTCATAGTTTTTTTCGTTGCCCAACATCTGCAAGAACCCTCTGACTGTGGTTAGAGGATTGCGTATTTCATGACCTACAGCTACCCCCAACTGTCCAACCATATCAATTTTCTCTAAACGAGGATCTACAGAGTTTTTATCAATTGGGCCTTCTTTATTGAGCAGAATGGATTCATGATCTAATTGTCCGTACCGGAAATTGGTCAGCATATATATTATCAAGGCAATCACCACAAAAACCAAGGCCCTTTGTATGGAGGAAAGGCTTATTAGGCCAAAAGCAAGATAATTGAGGGCAACATGAAAAATGCCTAGGAATATGGCCAGATAGACAGCGTTTATACCGTACCAGATACCGGTCAGAATAATGGGTATATAAAAGAAATGAGTATATACAACATCCTCTTTAAGGTATAAGTTTACAAAAACGGCCCCGATCATACAGAGCAGGCAGGCAAAGAATACAATCAACTTCTTGTTGAGAATGCCATATTGTTGGATTGCATAAACCATTTGATAAGCATTCTTCATTAAACCGGTCAAAACATATATTATCGATGCAATCATTATAAAAATCAGGGCTCTTTGCAAAGATGACAGGGTAATGGAACCAAAGGCAGTGTAGTTGATAAAGACATGAAAAACGCCCAAATACAGGGCCAGGTAAATAGTCTCTTTACCATACCAAATTCCGGTCAATATAATAGGTATATAAAAATAGTGAGTATATACAATATCAGCTTTGAGATATAAATTGGAATAGAATGCTGCTGTCATACAAAGTAGGCAAGATACTACTATAATTAATGCCTTATAAAAATTACGGTCTTGCTGAATAATATCAATCATTCTATACATATACTTCATATATACTGCCTCCGATAAAGAATGACCTTGCCTTGCTATATATTAGATTAGCAAAATTTTACCTGCAATGGAGAAATTTTTGGATTATATTTATAATAGATCTCCATACTCTTTATAGGGTGATTTTAGATCCCTGATAAAGGTTCCTCTGCTTTTAGCTACCAGCTTACCCTGATCATTAAACAAGCTGCTTTCCACTACCCTAATGGTTTTCCCCGGATGTGCTACCACAGCCTCCGCTCTGAGTTCCTTTTCCTCGAACGCCGGTGCTATATAGTTTATGTTTAAATCCACCGTTCTATAGACCCGACCCTCAATGCTTACTGCTGCTGCGCCCATGACCGTATCGGCTAAGAGGGCAATCATTCCTCCATGCACTCTTCCCCCGGGGGTTGAATATTCAGGCTTGGGACTTATTTTCATACCAGCCTCCCCCGGGCCCAGATAGATAAATTGCAAATCCAGTGTCTGATGGCAGTTGGCCTCCCGGTAGCGCTTTAGTATATAGTCAAAAATGCCTTCATCTAGCCCTCTATTTTGCACTTCATCCTTTTTCATATAATAATCCTCCTGTTTTATGCTAATCAGTGTGGTGGTAAAGGAGTGTATTAGTTATCGCTGTTCTCTTTACCGCAAAAGGACCATAAGCTATTTCAACTATTTTACCAACCATTACAAATTCTATAGTTTGTAAGCTTTTTCTGCAATACTGAGATAGCATAATTTTGCTTTTTCTAATCTGCCAAAGCTCTACTGGGAGAAGAATTGCGGGCCATTGTAGGGGCGGTCTTCGACCGTCAGTTATTACATGCTTGTCAACAATCCACACCGTTAAACTATAGATCATTGCAGGCGACCACAGGTCGCCCCTACAAGAGCCTTAGGCCCATTTATTGGGTCGATACATGCCTTCACCAGTCTCTGATGTATTTTTGATTAGGTGAGACGAGGAATTGCTCGGCAATTCTACCTCAATACTAGAGACCTAATACCGGTATTTTAATAATAAGAGCTTATATTTATAAGCTTAGAAGTATTATAATAATTGTGTACGGTTTTAGAAGGTTGAGTAGATATATTACCATAAATATAGCAATACTATAGTAGCTTTCACCATAATGAATACAGACTTGGGGTGTTAATGACATGATTTGTAGCGAGACTGAAAACCGGGGCATTAATGATGATTTATTCAATTCATTATGCCAGATATGGAATGGAAGTCCTGTTCTCCAAACTTTAGGTGTAAAACTGACTTACTTGGGACCGGGAGAAATGGGATTAAAGCTTTGTCCCGGCCTGGAATATACTACGGTTAAGGAACGGGTGCACGGAGGACTCAGTGCTACTTTATTGGATACGGCTATGGGTTGGGCCATTATGTCTCTGGGCCATAGTTGTGTAACCGTAGATATGTATACCAACTATTATATTCCTACTTTCAGAGATAATGAAATAATAGCTGAAGCCCAGGTTACTCATATGGGCAAGAGAACAGTAGTGGCTGAAGCCAACTTGTATAACAATAAAAGGCAGTTGCTTGCTCAAAGCCGGGGTACTTTTGCCCTGGTAGCCGATGATAGGTAGAAACCGAGACCGCGTAGAAACCATGGATCACAAAGGGCGACGCAGGCAGGCGACCACAGGTCGCCCCTACAGGGCCTTAGGCCCATTTGTTGGGTCGATACATGCCGTTCAACCAATTGCAGGGGCGGTCTTCGACCGCCAGCTATTACATGTTTGTCAACAAGGTAACGTGTAAAGCATGGATCGCAGACCGGGGCTGTTCAGAAAACCAGCCCCGGGTTTACCAGGTATTTAACTATTCAAATAGCCTGTTTAAGCCTTTTTACCAGCTTAATTACCGCAGCCTCCCCCTCTTCATAAAGGGTGTGAACCACAGCACTGCCTACGATAATGCCATCACAGAATGGAGCCATGCTGCTGGCCTGCTCAGGGCTGCCAATACCAAAGCCTACCCCTATGGGCAAATCACTGACTGCCCTAACCCGCTCCATATATTCCTGGATTCCTGTGGTGATGTTCTGCCTGATACCGGTTACTCCGGTTAAAGAAACGCAGTAAATAAAACCACTGGCAGAGGCAGCAATCCTAATTAACCTGGGAACCGGAGTGTTAGGCGCAATTAGCGGAATGCCTGCCAGTTGGTACCTAGCCAGGGCTTCCCGGAGGGGCTGGCTTTCTTCCCAAGGCAGATCAGGGACAATCAAGCCGTCTACACCGGCTTTATCCATATCAGCGGCTAGATTGGCCAAACCATACCGTAACAGAGGGTTGTAGTAACTCATCAATACCATAGGAATTTGGGTTTCCTTCCTCAAGGCTGATGCCATCTGAATAATCTTGCTTAGGCTGGCCCCGGCAGCTAGAGCCCGATAGCTGGCGGCCTGAATCACCGGTCCGTCTGCTACCGGATCAGAAAATGGTACTCCTAATTCGATTATATCGGCTCCTGCAGCTGACAACTGTTTTACCAGGGAGGCCGTAGCTTTAAGGGATGGATCTCCTGCTGAAATATAGACAATTAAACTTTTGCGCCCGGCCTGTTTATTGGCTACAAAAGTATCTGCTATTCTACTAATGCCCATTAATGACTCCTCCTTGCTCCATAATGGCAGCTACCTGCTGCACATCTTTATCTCCCCGACCGGATATATTTATAACCATAATTTCATCATTCGGCAACTGTGGTGCCAGTTGTACGGCTAAGGCTACCGCATGACTGCTCTCCAGAGCCGGGATAATACCTTCGCATCTGCTCAATAGTCGAAAAGCCTCCAGGGCTTCCTCATCACTTATAGCCAAATATGATGCCCGTCCACTATCCTTTAAATAACTGGGTTCCGGTCCTACCGCCGGATGATCTAGGCCGGCTGATATGGAATAAGCTACCTCAACCTGCCCGTCCTTATCCTGCATTAGATAGCCATAGGACCCCTGCATCACCCCAGGCCGGCCAGCACTTAGAGAAGCTGCATGCTCCCTGGAGCTTAATCCCCGACCTGCCGCTTCGGCTCCCCACATTTTGACTCCGGCATCTTCCAGGAAGGGGTAAAAAAGCCCCATAGAGTTACTGCCTCCCCCTACACAAGCGATCAGGTGATGGGGCAGTCGCCCTTCCTGAGCCAGAATCTGTTCTTTAACCTCCTGCCCAATAACTGCCTGGAAATCCCGGACCATCATGGGATAAGGATGAGCCCCTACCACTGAGCCCAGAAGATAGTAGGTATTATCCACATTCGTTACCCAATCCCGCATAGCTTCATTAATGGCATCCTTCAAAGTAGCACTGCCGGTATGGACGGGAATAACTTTAGTCCCCAGCAGTTCCATGCGAAACACATTCAAGGCCTGACGCTGGATGTCTTCTGCTCCCATATATACTTCACATTCGATTCCCAGCAGAGCAGCCACGGTAGCTGTAGCCACCCCATGCTGGCCGGCACCGGTTTCCGCAATCAATCGCTTTTTACCCATTCTTCGAGCTAACAAGGCTTGCCCCAGGGCATTGTTAAGTTTGTGGGATCCGGTATGGTTCAAATCCTCCCGTTTTAGATAAATCTTGCCGCCCCCCAGCCGTTTACTCAGGTTTTCCGCATAGTGGAGCGGGGTTTCCCGGCCAGCATAGTTTTTCAGAAAGTATTGCAAATTATTTATAAAGCTTTGATCCTCCCTAACTTCATAATAGGCTGTTTCCAGCTCTTCCAAAGCCGGCATCAAAGTCTCGGGCACGAAACGCCCACCATAAACACCAAAATAACCATTCTTATCAGGTAATGGCATATTCATTCTCCTTTCAGCTCTATATTAAGCCCTGCATTTAAGGCATTAACCCTCTGCATGAAATGAAATACCTGGCCCGGACTCTTGTGGCCTGGCTTCCCTTCAACTCCAGTCAAAACATCAACGGCATAGGGCCTGGTCTTTTTTATTATTTTGCTGACATTGGTCGGATTCAAGCCTCCGGCCAGTATTACCGGCAAATCTGTTTCCCCTTGAATGCGGGTAAATGCTTCCAGATCAACCCTAATTCCGGTTCCCCCAGCTAAAGCAGGGGTATAGGAATCAACCAGCAATGCCGCTACTTTAGTCTGGGCTAGAGCCCGAGCGGCGGCGGCCGGATCACGGATTTCAAAAGCACAGCTTCCGTCTTCATCTATACGTAGAGCCTTGATAGTCTTAATTCCCCAATGGCTGAACTCCTCTGCCAACCCTTCTACTTCCTCCAAGGTTTCCTGATAGTGGAGCTGCACTATATCAGGCTGGAGCGCCTGTGCTATGGCCAATATTTTTTGGACTGACCCTCCGGTGACCACGGTGGAAGCTACCAAGGGCGGCACCTGGCTAATCAGTACCGCTGCTTCAGCCCGGCTCAGATTCCAGGGTACTGGTTCAGGATATTCCACCACCAGACCAAGAGCATGAACCCCGGCCTTAACACATAGATCAATATCTTCTTTATTCATCAAGCCACAGATTTTAACCCTAGTCATAAGCCTTTTCCCCTCATTGTATTAAGGTCACGGTACATTTGAGCCGGGTCCCGGGCCTGCAAAATAGCGGTGCCCACCAGTACCGCGTGAGCACCAGCCTGAGCTGCCCGTTTTACGTCCCGGGGAGAAGCTATTCCACTTTCGCTAATCAGCAAAGTCCCGGATTTAGCCCATCCGGCCAGCTCTTCAGTAGTCTTAACGTTTCCGCCATCGGTTTCCATTCCGATGATATTGCGATTGTTTATTCCCAGCATGCTTAAATCCAGCTCGGTTACTAAGCTGATTTCTTCCTCATTATGGGTTTCCACCAAGGGCTCCAGTCCCAGGATATGAGCATATTCAATCAGCTCATAAAGCTGTTCCTTTTGTAACATGGATGCAATCAAAAGCACCGCTTTTGCTCCCATATGGGCGGTCTCCCTCAACTGTTGCCGGCTGTTTATAAAGTCCTTGCGCAAAACTGGTCGGGATACAGCCCGAACAATCTCTTCCAATATGGGAAGGGAACCCCCAAAATGCTCTTTTTCCGTGACCACCGAAATCACCTGGGCCCCTGCCTCAACCATGATTTTAGCCAATTGCACCGGACTGCGTCCCTGCAACAGATCCCCTTCCCCGGGTGATCTAAATTTAATATCAGGGATCACCGGCATCCGGCCGGAGTGGTATTGCTTCCAGAGGGCGGAGGAAAAATCCCTATTTCTGATTTTCATATCTTTCCACCCCAGCTATCAAGCAATGGATCTAAAGTCTTTAGAAACCACAATTAGCTGATTTAGTTTATCCTGGGCCGCACCACTATCTATGAGCTCTCCGGCCATCTTTACCCCTTCCGCCAGGGAAGCGGCAACCCCTCCTACATACAAAGCCCCAGCAGCATTAATTATCACTGCATCCCTCCGGGGTCCCAGGTTACGTCCTGAGAAAACGTCCCGGATTACACTTGCATTCTGAGCCGGAGTGCCGGTATAAATATCTTCCAGGGCGCATCGGGTCAAACCATAATCCTCGGGAGAGATTTCATAGCTTTTTATGGCTCCATTATGGATTTCATTGATTCTGGTTTTACCCAAGAGGGAGATCTCATCCAACCCATCCAAGCCATGCACAAAGAGGGCATGCTTATACCCCAAAGATAGAGCCACCTCAGTGACCACATCCAGGAGTTCCAGCTTATATACTCCTAAAATATGACGATTGGCACCAGCAGGATTGATCAGGGGACCGATTATAGTATAGAAGATGGTTTTAATTCCCAGGGCTTGTTCCGGCGGCAAGACTTTATGCATAACCGGATGAAAGAGGGGGGCATAAATAAAACAGATGCCTACTTGTTCAATAATGCTTTCTACCGCTTGGGGTGATAGATTGATTTCCACTCCCAGGGCTTCCAAGACATCAGCACTGCCGGAGAGGCTGGATATGGAACGGCTGCCATGTTTTGCTACCGGTATGCCGGCGGCAGCAGCCACCAAGGCCACTGCGGTGGAAATATTAAAGGTGCTTAGTCCTCCCCCGGTACCGCAGGTGTCCATAAGATCCGCCTCTACCCGGGGAGATATCTTTTCGCAGTGATCACGCATGGCCTGAGCTATGGCAGTGATTTCTGTAATAGTGGGTCCCTTCATTAACAGGGCCACTTGGAAGCCTCCAATTTGCACTTCACTTAATTCATCATTTTTGATAGCCAGAATTAGACTGTAGGCTTCATCATAGCTCAAGTCTTCCTTGGTAGTTAATTTTTGCAAAACCTTCTTAACCAAAATTCTCACTCCTTTAATCTTTTCGTTGTAGCTTTCCTTCCTGGAAAAACAGCAACTTAAGATGGAGCGAAATGAGCATGGATTGAGTACGCTTTCATCACCATGAAGTTGTTTGGTTGATTGATGACTATTGATTCCCCTGGTAAGAATGCATTTTTCGCAGGAGAATAATTATTAAATTTAATATAATGGCTCAGACTTACTCTGCTTATTTTAGGGCATAAAAAAGCCAGCGCTTTAGGCAAGCCCTGGTTATACCCGCATAACTAAGCTCTGCTCCTAAGCTAATCTCAAACTCATCTCGTCTCGTCTCATCTAATATTAAGTTGTTAATTATTAGATTACGCTTGCTATTTATTGCTGTCAATAGTTAATTATTTCTAAAATGATTACTATTGGCTACCCAACTAGTAATTATTGATCCGAAAAGAACTTGGTGAGGATGAACGTTTAAGCTTAGCGCAGGAGATAAAGGCGATTCTAGCAAAGGGAGATAACATTCCCATTCAATCTGCGCACTGCTCAGCATTGATACTTAATAGCTAAGACCTTCTTAAGCCTTCAGCCTCACTCCCAGCTAATTTTCAGAGTGGTTGTGGCCTAGTGTCATGGGAGTTAATCCCAATTATAGCATTTCAATTACTACTGCCATACCTGGCCCTCCACCAGCACAAAGAGAAGCACAACCGATTTTCCCCCCACGCTTTTTAAGTTCATATATGCAGCTAATTACTAAACGTATTCCAGTTTGACCCGTCGGATGACCTAGTGCAATGCCAGAACCATTACCATTTACTCGTTCCATATCTATTCTCAATTCTCTATTACAAGCCAGCCATTGGGCTGCAAAGGCTTCGTTTATCTCAAAGTAATCAACATCTTTCATAGACAAACCAGCGTATTGGAGCGCTTTGGGAATCTCATAAATCGGACCGATGCCCATGATTTCAGGGTGAACCCCATAGGAAGCGGTAGCTAATATTCTGGCTAGAGGTTTTATTCCCTTGGCATCAGCCGTTTCTCTAGACATAACAACTGCCGCAGCACCTCCATCATTTAGACCAGACGCGTTCCCAGCGGTAACCGTTCCACCTTTCTTGAACGCTGCTGGAAGCTTGGCCAGGCCTTCAGCTGTTATGTCAGCCCTGGGATGCTCATCTTTTTCAAAAAGTACAATTCCTTTCCTGGATTTGATTTCAACCGGTACAATTTCGTCCTTAAACCTTCCTGTTTCATTGGCTGCAACTGCCCTCTGATGGCTAATATAGGCTAATTGATCCTGTTCTTCTCTGCTTATTTGATATCTTTCCGCCAGATTTTCGGCTGTAATCCCCATATGATATCCCATTATGGCACATTCCAGTCCATCGTAAATTAAGCTGTCAAAAGGACCGTCGTTGGCGTGGAACAGCCTATAGCCCTGTCTGGCTTTAATCAGATAATAAGGGGCAGTACTTGAACTCTCCATTCCTCCCTTAATAAACTAATTATTTCTTCCAATATCTCTTGTTTTCACAGTATTTCGTTTTATTTACGGATAGCATATCTCTTGAT
>JAAYJK010000056.1 GCA_012522955.1 Syntrophomonadaceae bacterium | reverse complement strand
TAAGGTACGCTATTTGGGGAAAACCATTCCCAGAAGTTTAGGCAAATCGGCCTTCCTTTATTGCGGAGGTACCCTTTGTTTTTTGGCCACTTATACCAACTTATTTTTTCCCTTTTTGGCTATTCTGTCTTTTGGCCCGGGCTTGGTCCTCGGCAACTATTTCATCCAGGTTAAGCAGCTTGGCCAGGCCAATTTTATCCATAGATTCTTGCTGCTTCTTTTTCTGCTTACTCATCGAAATGCACTCCCATTTTTTTAAAGCTTTCTTTTTATATTTCCCCTAGTCTGGGTATTTCATTTAGATTACCTTAAAGCATACAATTTTTGCTGGTATAATTCGCAAGCTGCAGAAAATAAGCGGGGGGCTACTTTAAGTCAAGTCCCCTGGTTTATATCAGGACATTAAGATTGCAGCCGTCTGATTCGTTCATCCAGGTCCGGATGGGTTGACAGCAGCTGTCGCAGGCCCATTTTCTTATCACCGCTGATCTTAAAAGTGGCTAAGGCTTCTTGCCGGTTGTCCACCAGTTGCAAGGTATCCTTAAGGGATCTTAAGGCTTTGATCATCTTGGACCTGCCGACTAACTCTGCTCCACCACTGTCAGCGGCGAATTCCCGGTGCCGGGAGTAGGCCATTACTGCAATGCTGGCCAGGATGGACAGCATTATCTGGAATACCAGTATGCTGATAAAATGCACTATACCTCGGGCCTCTTGCCGTACGAAGGTTGAGACCACATAAGCGATGATACGGGACAAGAATACCACAAAAGTGTTGACCACTCCCTGCAACAAGGTCATGGTGACCATATCCCCATTGGCAATGTGGGCAACTTCGTGAGCCAAAACCCCTTCTACCGACTCAGTATCCAAGCGCTCCAAAAGCCCGTTGGAGACTGCAACCAGAGAGTTATTCCTGGAAGGACCGGTAGCAAAAGCATTCACTTCGGGCGATGGATAAATGCCCACTTCAGGAGTCCTTTCCAGACCCGCTTTTCGAGCCAGATTATCCACCAGGCTGAGCAGTTGCCTTTCCCGATAATTGAGACTGCTCTGGGGATCCAGAACTTTAACCTGCATCATATTTTTAGCCATCCACTTGGATAGGAGCAGGGAGATAATGGATCCACTAAAACCTATGATAGCCGCAAAAATTAACAGACTAAAATAGTCAATACCGCTAGCCGTTAGATAGCTGTTAACCCCCAAAAGGGTAGTGGCAATTACAATAGTGGTCAAAACCAGCAGGTTAACCAGCAAAAACATTCCTATTCTCTTCATCTTTCACTCTCCTCCCAGGCTTAAGCTTTAAATATTATATTAAGACCTATTCCAGTCACTCTGGATATTTGCCTCAAACTGGTTCCTTCTATCTGTTTTAATTGCTTAAGTATCCAGTCTCGCTGTTTTTTAGGCATTAGTTGGAGATCTTCAAGGGGCCTGTTGCCCATTATTCTGATTATTTCTCTATATAATACCTCATCCTCCATTTTGCACGGACTATTATCCTCCAGGCAAGAATCCTCATTATCTTCTTCCATGAAATCACGAAATCTCTGCTGGGCTTTATCAATATCTTGACCAAAAATCTGCAAAATTAGTTCACTATAAATCAAATTTAAGGGATAATCCTCTTGGCCATAATAGGAAGCACAGCTACTCCATGGGTATTCCTGTGGCATCCTGCATATACCTGCTTTTACTGGATTCCGGTGAATATACCTGATCACGGTTAGCAGATATTGATCATCTTCTACCTTTTCACTTCGATATCGGTCCTGGAAAACATGCCCAGTACGATGGTATTTTCTGTTGTACCACCAGGCATAACTGGTTCCTATCCTTTTCATCACCTGAGATATCTCTTCTTGGTCTTCTTGTATTAACAAATGAACATGATTAATCATCAAGCAATAAGCAAATAGCTTGTATTTACTAAGCTCCTTGCTCCGCTGTAAGATTCGCAAATATTTTCTGAAGTCTTCTTGGTCATGAAATATCTGCTGGCGATTTATTCCCCTCACCATAACATGATAAACACCGGTTTTACTTTTTTCCCTGGCTTGCCTGGGCATTTTCCCTCCTTCTTTCTTTTTTATATAAATACTACCATGCCCCCTCCCAGAAAACAAGGGGACGGTTCTTCTGTTTGCTTGTATACAAGCAAACAGAAGAAGAACTAATACTATATTTTGAACTAAAAGACAGCCCGGAATCTTCACGGGAATCATATTTTCGTTATCAGGCAGTAGCTCAGACATTATCTGAGCTTTGTCAGGATCCTAAATATTTGGGGGCGCAGCCGGGATTTTTCTCTATTTTACACACTTGGGGACAGAATCTGCATTTCCACCCTCATATCCATACGGTAGTATTGGCCGGCGGACTTACAAAATACAATGAATGGCGTAGAACCAATAAAAAGTTCTTTATCCCTGTAAAGGTACTGGCTAAAAATTTCCGGGGTAAATTCCTGTCCCACCTGAAAAATTACTACAGTGAAGAACTACTAAATTTTTATGGGAGTGCCGAAATATATCGGGAAGCAGAAGCTTTCCAGGAATTAATAGACCAGTGCTATACGTTAAACTGGTATACCTATACCAAAAGGACATTCTCAGGTCCCTTAGCAGTAGTAAAATACTTGGGTAGTTACACTCATAGAATTGCCATATCTAATCAAAGACTTGTCAGCATGGATGAAGATACAGTAACTATTAGGGTTAAAGATTACAAGGACAAGAGTAAGAAAAAGCTCTTGACCTTGTCCGGAGTGGAATTCATAAGACGTTTTTTAATGCATATATTACCCAAGGGATTTGTTAAAATCAGGCACTACGGGATTCTAGCCAATAGAAACAAGAAGACTAAACTTGCATTATGCAGAAGACTTAGTAATAGTCCTTCCTACCTCGTAAAATATGAAGGGCTAAACACCATGGAGATTGTTGCCCTGCTACTGGGCAGAGATGTATATATATGTCCTGGCTGTGGTGCCGGTAGACTGGAGAAACATTCTTCCTTTTATCAAGGTGCTTCGCCATGAAAAGATCGAAACTTAATACTATGAATATTACCCCTTTACTGGGGGAGGGGGGAGGTATGCCCAAAATTGCATATTTTCTAACTACCAAACTAATAAAATACATAAAATGTTTTATGTTTTCCATTTTTATGCATCAATTGGCGAATTAAAAAAAAATTTAAACCCCATAGCTGGTGCTTAACGCGACTTCATTCTTCTGGGCAATCAAAAATTTTGCGCAGTCTGTTTAAAGGGCTCAACTATCTACTAAAAATGATAATTGAGCCCTTTTTGTGCGCAAAACTTCCGATTGACCCCCTTAAGAACCGTCC
>JAAYJK010000055.1 GCA_012522955.1 Syntrophomonadaceae bacterium | reverse complement strand
GGACTATTGAGGTCCCCGAGGCTGCTGCCATGGCTACTGCCAAGACGGGTAGTTCATCTATGAGGCGAGGTACTATATCACCCGAGATTTCAACTGCTTTAAGCCGGGAATGGGAAACGATAAGATCCGCTACCGGTTCACCGCTTATTACTTGCTGATTTTCCAGCTTAATGTTTCCGCCCATCTGGATCAAAACCTCAATAATTCCTGAGCGGCTTGGATTAATTCCTACCCCTTTAATAAGCAATTCCGATCCTGGTACGATAGTAGCAGCTACTATAAAGAAAGCGGCCGAAGAAATATCACCTGGTACAATAAACTCCTGAGGAAGCAAATCTACACCCGGGCTGAGCTTAATCTTCAAACCTTCCTCCTGGATCCGGGCTCCCATAGCATGCAGCATTCGTTCAGTATGGTCTCGGGATTTATGGGGCTCCCTAAGGGTGGTCTCACCTTCAGCCGTCAAAGCAGCCAGGAGCAGGGCTGATTTGACCTGAGCGCTGGCTACCGGCAGGGTATAATCAATGCCCTTTAACCTCTGGCCATTAACAGCCAGGGGAGGATAATTTCCCTGGCTACGTGCATTAATAACAGCTCCCATAGAGTTCAGAGGAGAGATTATTCTTTTCATAGGCCGTTTATTTAAAGAACTATCCCCGCTTAAAACCGAGAAAAAAGGACGGGCTGATAACAATCCGGACAACAGCCGTATGGTAGTGCCAGAATTCCCGCAGTCCAAAACCTGAAATGGTTCCTGCAGACCCTCTATACCTTTCCCCTCTACTCTTATAAATGAACCCTCCCGGGTCATCTCCACCCCTAACTTTCGCATGCAGTTGTACGAAGACAGAGTATCAGCGGCCAGCAAGAAATTCCTAATAACTGATTCCCCCCGAGCCAGGCCTGAGAAAATAACTGACCGGTGGGAGATAGACTTATCTGCCTCAGCAGTTAACTCCCCTTTTAAAGGCCTGGATAGCTTGGAAATTATTCTCATACTTCCTCCTATATAAAAATGACCATGGGGCCGTTCCCTCTTACGAGAAGGAAATCACCCCGGACTGTCTTTAAACAAATCTATTTGTAGGGGCGGTCTTTGACCGCCCGCCTCCGGCAATCCATATGTTGTATAACTTAACACTTTCTCTGCCTGGTAACGGATGAACGGTTACTATTATCTTTGCCAGGCTTTTATCCCGTGATCTTTCAAGACCGTCACTGCTTTCCTGGCGGCAGCTTCAGATGGTACTCCCAGACGTATAGTACCTCCGTCACCTTCTCGCACCCGCAGGATCTCTATATCAACTATATTAATGCCTTCCTGGCCCAGAATAAATCCTAGTTGGCCGATAATACCCGGTTTATCCGGTACAATGCAGACTATATCATGAAAGCTGGGTATTAATCCTCGGTGAGCCCGGGGGATTTGATCTCGAATTGCCTTAGCTTGCCAGAGCTCCTCATTTAGGTGCTGGAAATTGCTCTGGACCAGGGCTTGCTTTATGTCCTGCAGATTAGCTATCAGTTCATCCAGTTTATCCAGAATGTGATGGCGATTAAACAATAAAATATCATTCCAGATCTCCGGATGGGAGGAAGCTATCCGAGTGGTATCCCGAAAGCCACCTGCAGCCAGCATCAAATAGCCTTCCCGCCCCTGAGTCAGGTTAACCAGAGCTACCGCAGCCAGGTGCGGAATATGGCTGACGGCAGCTACCAGCTCGTCATGTACGGCCGCCTCCATAATTCTAATCCGTGCTCCAGTAACAGCCAGAATATCAATTAAGGATTCCAGTACCTCAGCAGGTACTTGTGGCCCTGGGGTCAGGCAATATACTGCATTTTCGAATAAGTAGCGATCTGCCCCAGCCAGGCCTTTTATCTCCGAACCGGCCATGGGATGACCTCCGATAGCCCAAACACCGGCGGGTAAATCCTGAAAAAGCTTCATCACTTCTTCTTTGGTACTGCCTACATCACTAATAATGGTACCAGGCCTTAGTACTATTCTTGTGTTGGCCAGGATTTCCCGGTAAGATCCCAGGGGAGTACATAGAAAAATCACATCAGCCTCCCGAGCCCCATCCGCTATATTCTTCCAGTAGTCGATAACCCCCATATCAATAGCCTGGTCCCGGGTATCGGGGTTTTGATCAAAGCCCATAACAGTCACTACCCGGGAGGAATCCCTTAGATTTAGGCCCAGGGAAGCTCCAATAAGACCCAAACCAATAATAAAAACCTTAAGCTTTGGTGCCATGGGCTTAATCTTCATTTTGAGTATGCCTCAATATACCTTGAATCTGCTGCACCTTAGTGACCAAGCCGGCAAAATTTTCCGGGGTCAAGGACTGGGGGCCATCGGATAAAGCTTCCCGAGGATTCTGGTGGACTTCTATCATTAAACCATCACATCCCGCCCCAATAGCAGCCAGGGACATAGGCTCAACCAGTTTCCACTGGCCAGTGCCATGACTGGGGTCTACTATAATAGGAAGATGAGTAAGCTGTTTGATTAAAGGAACGGCACTTAAATCTAGAGTGTTGCGGGTATATTTCTCAAAACTGCGGATCCCCCGTTCACAGAGAATAACCTGACTGTTGCCGCTGGAAATAATGTATTCGGCAGCCATAATCCATTCTTCTATGGTCGCCGAAGGACCTCTTTTGAGGATTATCGGCTTATTGATGCGTCCTAATTCCCTCAATAAGAAGAAGTTTTGCATATTGCGGGCCCCTACCTGTAAAACATCTACATATTCCGCTACGGTGTCAATCAGGCGGGGATCCATTATTTCTGTAACCACCGGCAGACCGGTTAAAGCCCGGGCTTCAGCCAGTATCTCCAATCCCAGCTGTTCCAGTCCCTGAAAAGAGTAGGGGGAAGTACGGGGCTTAAAAGCTCCTCCCCGCAGCATAGTAGCACCACAATCCTTAACCGTGGAAGCAATTTCCAAGTATTTTTCCCGGCTCTCTACGGCGCAGGGGCCAGCAATGATTTGCAGGGAGCCATCCCCAATTATGCTGCCGTTTACATCAATCACCGTAGATTCTGATTTGAACTCCCGAGAAGCCAGTTTAAAGGGCTGAACAATAGGGACAATTTTCTCTACCCCGGGCAGGACCAGGAAAGAGTCCATATTTTCATGAATGCCTTCGCCAATGGCTCCAATAATAGTCCGTTGCACCCCCTGAGAGAGATGGACCTGAAACCCCAGACTCTTAAGTCTTTCACTGACTTCTTCAATTTCGTTCTTTAGGGCAAATCGCTCCATTACAAAAATCATGGATCTTCCTCCTTTTTTTGCGGAGATGAGATAGACTAAAAAAGCCATTAGAAAGGAATCTCACCAAAGGCACACCGAAGCGCAATCTATATTCCCACCATCCTACCATACTACAAATTTTTAATTATAAAGACCTACCTTACTACAATATTTAGATTATCTTATCAGAGGCTTTTTTTCAAGAGTATAAATGAAAAGCAATGGGGCGTGAGGCTTTTTAATCTTGGCGGCTAAAGCGGCTCTTTAAATGCTTATAGCCGTCCTGTATAATCTTTAAAATAGGCTCCAGGAGTGGCCCCTTATTCTGACCCAGCTCTTGGATTATTGAATCCTTAAAACCGTCTGGAGCTGCAGTAATATTCTGGCCGGCTACTTCCAAGAGCCGGGACAGATAGTCCATATCCAGCAGCAACTGGCGGCAAGCAGCACATTCTTCAGTATGCTGCAGCAGTTGGTCGGCCATGCTGTCTGCAATCTCTTCATCTATATACAGAGAAATATAGTTTTTGGCTTCATGGCAATCCATTAGTAATCACCCTCAGTCACTAATTATCTGTTCCATGCCCTAGCTGCAGTGCTTTTCTCAAAGCTTTTCGGCCCCGATTCAGGCGGGATTTTACCGTACCTAGAGACCAACCCATAATAATGCTTATTTCCTCGTAGCTGTAACGCTCTAGCTCTCGCAAAATCAGAGCCATTCGATAATCATAGGGCATTTTTTTTAAGGTGGAATGGAGCCAGTAGTTGAATTCATTTCCTTCCATTTGTTCGCCTGATTGCTCCTGAACGGCAGCCAGTTCTTGTAGCCCAGGGCCTTCTTGCTTGAATAGGACCGAGCCTCTGCCTTTTTTATTCCGGCGATGCTGAGAGCTATACAGGTTTACCGCTAATCGATGCAACCAGATGGCGAAATCCATATTAAAACGAAAGGACTTGATTTTATTAAAAGCCTGCACGAAAACCTGCTGGGCCAAATCTTTAGCTTCATGTTCATCACCCTTCAGATGATAGCAGTGGGTAAAGATTCGATCCTGGTATAATAAAACTAATTTTTCAAAGGCCGGCAGATCACCCTGCTGGGCCTGTTTAATCAATTCCTCTACCGCTGGTATCAAAATAAAGCACTCCCGCCCAAAGTATAGTATCCTTATAGGGTCCAATCAGAACAAAAATCGCTATTAGTAATTATAACATTTATGCTTTATTAAATATCAATATGATTATATTGTATGTAGGGGCGACCTGTGTCGCCCGCCGGTTCCTCCAGAGTAAAGAGGGAAAATTCAGCTATATTAGCTGCCAAGCTTTAGAAAAAAGCCAAAATAATGCGGCGATAACAAAAAAAGATCAAGAGGAGAAAAATATAGAAAAGAACTATAAACCTGGAACAAAATCATAATAGAATACGTCTCAAGTAGTGTAGTTGAAAAAACAATATTTATAAAGATAGCGAGCGAAAGGGGGAGGTAGCCACATTATCAGCTTAGAACACCTGCTTTTAGGGGTCATCCCAGGGTAAAGATTAACCTGGAGACCAACACCTATGTACATTGACATCTTCAATGTGATCACCTAAGATTTATAATTTGAAAAATACAAGGAGGAAAATGAATGCTAAAGAAACATAATAAACTCATAGTATTCCTAGTTTTAGCAGCTTTTATGTTTACTATAGTAGGCAGCGCCAGTGCCGCAACATTTAGTGATGTTACCGGCAATAACGTGGAATCAAATGCCATCTATAAGCTGACTGCACTGGGAATTCTTGAAGGTTATCCCGATGGGACCTTCGGCCCGGAAAAAACTATAACCCGCGCTGAATTTGCCAAAATTGCGGTTTATACTGCCGGATTACAGGCGGTTGCCAATGGAATGCAGGGAACCCCCTCTTCCTTTAAAGATGTAAGTGCTGACTTCTGGGCCAATGGCTGGATTAACGTAGCCGCTGCCCAGGGTTTTGTAAAAGGTTATCCGGATGGAACCTATAAACCTCAGGCCCAGATTACTCAGGCTGAGGTAATCACTGTTCTTTTGAGATTGTTAGGTTATAACGACAATCTGCAGGGTGTATGGCCGGCTAACTACATTGCCAAGGCTGCCAACTTAGGTGTTCTGGATGACATTAGCTTTAACGCCAATGCTGCTGCTACCAGAGGAACCGTAGCCGTTGTGGCTGCAGAAACCCTGGATCAGAATGTAGTGGTATATGAAGCATCCAATAATCTGTTTAAAGAAGACACCAAGGCTGGTCTTACCTATACTCTATTGGAAGACAATTTCAATGATGCAGCTAAAACTGACGAGATCCTGGTTAAAGGAATTGAAATCAACAACGGTGGAGATTATGTGTTCTACGGTTATGACTATGAAACAGCCACTAACCTTGGCCCCGTAGTTATTGCTGAAGGAGCAGTTCTTAGTGGTGCTGCTAATCTCTTTGCTTTAGACGGACTTTTTGTTGACTATCTGGTAGACGAAGACAATGAAATAATTTATATTTCCGTAGTAACAGATATTCCAACTAAGGTCTTTGGTGAGGTGGATTCTGTTGATACCGTAGGTGCAGCAGGAACCTGGAGCATAGAAATCGATGATGATGATTATGATATAGCAGCCACATTCTTTACCTGTGCAGGTAAAAACACCGTAGCAGGTACCGCAGCTACCCTAGCTACCTATCCTGGCGACAAGGTAGCCATCTTCTTTAACGATGATGACGAAGTAGCATTCATCAATAAGACTTCCCATGATGCTTCCTATGTTGTGGATGAAGTTACCAAGGATTCTATTAAGACCAAGAATGGCAGCAGAATTACTGACATCGATGAAGAAGATGAAGATGTTCTGGTGCTGAGAAATGGCGCAGTTGTAAAACTGGCTGATCTGCAGGAAAATGATGTATTCTATAGCCTGACCAACAGACGTGGTTTTGATCACTATATCATTGCCATTGCCAATCCGGTAGAAGGTGAAGCCACCAGAATCAGTGGTGAAGACCTCTATATCGATGGAACCAAGTATAAAATGGCCGGCAACACTATAGCAGCTGGTATGGGCTTCTATGCTGAAGACCAGAAGGGTGACAAAGTTGCTGTTGCTGACTTAAAAGATTTCCTGGGCGAAGACATTAAGGCCTACAAAGACGGCAACCAGGAAATAGCCTTTATAACTGGTGAAACCGCCGATGCTGACAGCGGTATTGCTGGATTAATCCTCGATTTTGGTATAGATACTTCCTATGGCAGCACTACTGACTGGGTAAAACTCTATACTGAAAATGGCGAAGAAATCGTTTATGATCTGGAAGAAGATTATGTAGATGATTACAGTGCAGCTGCTGATACAGTAGTAACCATACTGGCCGCTGAAGGACTGGCAGTTGGCGATCTGATGGAATTCCAGCTTAACTCCAGTGGGGAGATCGATGATATTGATACTATAACTCCTGTTGGAGCCACCGGAGCTGGTTATGCTATCGGCGATGCCGAGGAAGACTATGACCGTATTCAAGTGGCTGGAGATTGGAAGTATATAACTGATGATACCGTGATCTTCGACTTTGACAATACCCCTGGTGATCTGGACTGTGAACTGGCCACCTGGGATGATGTGGAAGATTCTGCTACCATCGATGCCTATGTTTACTATGATAACGATGAAATCGATTATCTGGTAATCGCAAGTGCTGGTGGTATATCTACCTCCAATATCAAGGGTGTATTCGTAGATGCCTATACTACTTCTGACGGTGATATGGTAGACATCTTTGTTGATGGTGAGATCAAGACCTACGAAGACAATACTGCCATGTTAGAAGGCGGAATCTATATATTCAATGCCAATAGCAGTGATGAAATTACTACTATAGTATCCGGACCGGCAGCATGCTATTTCGGTACTGTACCGTATGATGGAGTCCTGGATAGATCCGCTTCCGTAGTGGTTGGTGCACTTGCAGATGGTACCAAGTCTGCTTCTGCCCTGACCTTTAAGACTACCTCCAGTACTCAACTCTACAAAGTAGATGATGATGGAGTAGTAGTAGCCGAATTCATGGATATAGCTGAAGGCGACGAGCTTCTGGTTTATGAAGATCAGGATCCGGCCGATGCAGGAACTGCTGAAATCTTAGTTATATTCGAAGATGATGCAGATGACTATGCAGCAGTAAAAGCTGCTGTGGGCGCAAATTTACTGGATTAATTTCTATAGCAATTTGCCAACACAAGAGGCCGTCCCCAGGGGACGGCCTCTATTTTTATGCTTGGGCGATTATTCCTTGTAGAATGTAATTCAAACTCTGCTTAGAGATAGAAGTATTTACAGCATACTATCTTTCTCACGGTTGTTCCATGGATATTATAATACTTTAATGACTTCTAAACTCTCGGTATTTTCCACCCTTATAGTGGTTACTCTGCCGGCATCAAGTTTTCCCTGGCCGGAAAGTTCCACCTCGGGATGTATAAGCAGCCAGTAGGTATTTCCTTTTTCCAGCTGGGTTTGAGGTATTAACAGCAGCTGCCTGGAGCCCAGAAACAAAAAGTCCAAAGCTATTGTTTCACCGCTGTTAACATCTATCAACTCTAAGCTATCTTTATTGAACGATTTTTTTTCTAGGGCTTGGGAGAAAGTTAAAATGAATTGTTTGTCTTCAGGAACAGGTTCTAAATAAGCCAAATTCTTATAGCTGGGGAAATAAAACGGGTAAATATCCTTTAACTGCTGGGGATCTGCCACTTGCCATTCTGATTCTTCGGACCAGCGATATAAAGTATAATCCGGCAGTTGCTCAATTATTTCTCCGTAGGCAGACCAGTAGGCAGGGGTGCTTGCGGTCTGGGTATCGACAGAATAGTTGAGTCTTCCTATTCTAAGGATTATACGCTGGGATTTCTCATTACCACTTAGCAGCAGCTGAGCAGCTTTAATGGGGTCGTTTTCTTGTATAATGAGGTCAGGAGTAATACCTTTGCCTTCAATGGCATTTCCATCTGGAGAAAAGAAACGGTTAGTGGTTAGTTTTAAAAAGCCTTCCCCGGACCTAAGCTGGAATATCCTCTGCATGCTTCCTTTGCCATAAGTATTATGACCTATCACCAATGCCTTGTCATGATCCTTTACCGCTGCTGCCAGTATTTCTGAAGCACTGGCACTGAACTCATTGACTAGAAACACAGTTGGTTCACTAATGGTATGACGTTGTTCATAAGCTGGGACGGAAGCTGATTTATTGTTCCTGGATTGAGTGATCAGGGCATTTTCGCTGCCGATGAAATAACCGGCAATATCCCGGGCCGTTACAAGATAGCCCCCTACGTTATTACGCAGGTCAATAATATAGGCTTTAGCTCCTTTAGAGTGCAGCTCTTCAATACCCTGTCGAAATTCCCTTATGGTTTCCAATCCGAATGAATCAATATCAATGTAGCCAATGTTTCCGGCCAACAAATTAGTCCTAACTGAAGGAAGTACTACGGTCTGGCGTAATATGGACAAGGAAAACTTACTGTTTCCTCTTTTTATATTCATGGTTATATGGGAATTCTCCGGGCCTCTTATTAATGAAACAACCTGCTCGCTGCTCATTCCCTGAAGGGATTTCCCGTCTACCGATATAATAATATCTCCTGGCTTAATATTGGATCCTTCAGCGGAAGAACCCGGCAGCACATTAACAATCAATACACCCTCTGGTGCTGATTCGATTTGCACCCCTATACCAGAAAAAGTACTGTCACCAATGGAATCCAAAAAGGCTTGATATTCTTCGGGGGTAAAGAAAACACTATGAGGATCATTCAGCTTTTCCAAGATCTCTTCCACGCTGCCAGCCTGCAGAACCGTTTCATCAACCGGATCTACGTAATTTGCATTAATAATTGCCCGGACATCATCCAGTACTGCTGCTTGAGCCGGACCCAGCAGCAGGATAAAAACAAAAGCAACCGAGAGCCAAAAGATAGCAATGTTTTTTTGATAAGAACGCAAGGTAGTTACCTCCTTAATTAATTCTCTATTCATACAATTATACTTGAAGGCAGGTGACTTAAGTGAATAAGATTGAAAAGAACGGGCACCAGGATGTACACCAGAAAATAGTTTAAACGCAAGTAGGGGCGGTCTTTGACCGCCCGTTCCAGCATAGCCTCAAAATTTTCATACTAGGTTGTGTTTGCTGATCATAGGGGGTGGGGCTGAGCATGAACTAAATGATTTGTAGCAAAAATAACGTAAAATAATTTTCAAAAAATATCAAATGTAGCTTTTGTTTTCTCTCCCAGCATCGGAATCATTTTTGGCTTTCTTCTTCCGGCCCGAAAGTCCGTCGGCTTGAAGCCGGTGGATGCCCTGAGATTTTAATAATGCCCTCATGTCGAATGCTTGGCATATACTTCTTATGGCTTTTAGCGGGAAAAGAGATTAAAATGTAATTAGCAAAATATATCAATAAGGAGGGTATTTTACCAATGAAACCAATTAGTAAAGTAATATCTGCACTAGTAATAATAATGATACTAAGCATTGCTGTTCCAGTTAATGCAGAAGTCTTAGAGAAGGATGCCAATCCGATAAAGATGGTTCTAACTCAATGGGGAGGAATTAGCCTGGAACAACAAGGGCAGGAACGTTATTTCAAGATCTGGAATCGGACGGATAACAGCTTTAGCGATTTAGGCCTGGCCAAAACCAACATACAATCCTTTGATGTAGATGACAGGGTGTTGGTTTATATTAAAAACTTAGGTTCATATTCTGAAGTATATAGCTATAATTTGGATTCGCAGCAAAGCCTCAGGTTGGACAAGAGCTTTACCAATAAGAAAAATGTAAAAATGAGCGGTAAGCATGTAGTGTGGGAAGATTATGGCGGAGGTCGTGCCAACGTTATTTATTATAATCTGGCCTCCGGGGAATCCAAGGATATAACTAATAATAATCTGGTGGATCAAAAAAATCCCGATGTCTCAGGAAAATACATAATATGGATTGACAGCAAAAATGGTTATAAAGTAATTGCGGCCTATAACCTGGACAATGGTACAACTAATGTGGTCCGCGACACTATCAATGATAAAATGTCCCTGTCTATTCATGAAAACAAACTGGTCTGGACTGAATTGAGAGAGGGCTCAGGAGGGGTAGCTGTACCTTCTGCCAACCAATATTTTGAAGAACTATGGGGAAGCAGCAGCGGCCAAAATAGTGTTTATGATATTTGGATGCACGATATGGCAAATGGTCAAAGCCAACGCTTGACCGACAGCAGTGTCAACCAGGTCCAGCCCGCAATCTGGGATCACTTTGTAGCCTGGTCGGAAACGGGCAACAGAAATCCCGATCTCTGTCTAATGGATATTAATACCGGCATTATCAGCCCCATTGCTCAGACCGACGCCTATGAGGTCCAGTCTGGATTAGGATATGGCTATCTATCCTGGGTCACATTAAGGGGAAATGCAGGAGATTTGAATGTCCAGGCTATAAGTGCCCAGGGCAGTGGAACCATCCAGCCTGAAGAAATAAAAATATTTGTCAACGGAACTCGCTACTATACCGATCCGGAGCCGTATATAAAGAATGACCGGACTATGGTGCCCATGCGCCGAGTATTTGAAATACTGGGTGCGGATGTCCAGTGGAATAATGAAGAAAGAAGTGTAACCGCCAGCAAAAGCAGTGATATTATCAAACTATATATCGGCAGTACAACTGCTTATAAAAACGGAGTACCCATGGAACTGGATGCAGCTCCCGAAATACTGGCCTCGGCTGGAAGGACCATGGTTCCTTTGCGCTTTGTTTCTGAAGCCTTGAGCTGTTCGGTGGACTGGGATCCTATTACTAGAAGCGTTATCATTAATACGCAAATATAGAAAGAAGGAGCCGACCATTATTCCATTGACCTGGTAAAGGACTTAAGGTTATAATTTGAACAGAACTGACCGACGGGTCGGTTCCTGTGCCGGAATGTATGGCTGGTAGACCCAAAATTCATATAAGGGGGTATGAACTTGAAAAAAAAGATTTTGTTGGGCCTGATTCTTCTGGCCTTTATTTTGGTAGGGGTACAGGTAATTCCGGGGATTGCTGATAGCGATGGGCCGAAGGAAATAACCCTTACCCTGGAACAGGCGGTTGATACGGCCATTGAAAATAATCCTATGGTAGGTATGGCTCAGGCTGACAAGAAGAAAAAGGAAGTCAGCTATAAACAGGCTAAGGAGGCCGGAGCCAAGATTGAAGACTCCATGATGGAGGCCACCTACGAGGGTAAGATACTAGCCAGATTAAAGCCTAAAATAGCAGAAAGGGAGGGCGAGCAGGCGGCCAAGGTCTATGATATAACTATTAATGGAGTCAAAGTCCAAGCCGAAACCGCATATTATAGCCTGATTCAGGCTGGAGAAAAGCAGATAATAGCCGGGAACACCTTGAGTCGAGCGGATGAACAGCTGCGCATCGCCAAACTACGTTATGATTTAGGTACTGCGGCCAAAGTCGAGGTATTAGGGGCTGAAGCCGGGCAGGCAGCGGCCCGGGCAGGATTGACTGCAGCCAGGAACGATTATAAGCAAAAGATGTTGGAATTGAACAAGTCTTTAGCCATTAATTTAGAGACACCGGTTAAGACCTCAGGAGAATTCCAATTTGAAAAGGAAGAATTCCTTTTACAAGATTTGCTGGATCGGGCCATGGTAGAAGATATGTCAATCATTAAAGCTCAGGATGCTTATGAAATGGCTAAATGGAGTTATGACCTGGTAAAGTCTCTTTATGGATCCAATTACTACGAGGCGCGCAAAGCTGAGCAGGATGTGGTGGCGGCCCAGCTGTCATTAGAGAAGACAACAGATGAGGTGGTTACCGGTGTACATAAAAGCTACTATGGCTCCCTGGCCCTGGAAGAACAGTATCAATATTTGCTTAAGACGGTAGAGCTGAAGAAAGAAGCCTATCGATTGACCCAATTATCTTATGAAAATGGTTTGGCTATTTTGAGCGAGGTACAGGAAGCTTCGGATGCCCTTAAAGAAGCGGAGGTAAACCTTTCCGATTGTGTTCACCAGTATAATATTTTAAAAT
>JAAYJK010000054.1 GCA_012522955.1 Syntrophomonadaceae bacterium | reverse complement strand
GTCCAAGTTATTTTGGAGACGGAAAGCTTGCTATTGAATCCTGTTTTGGGTAAAGTTTACACTGAAGAAGCAGGAGAATATGCTGGTTTTATGCGTTTAGTAGTTCGAAAGTTTAGATTTTACATCGAGACGGTGGAGAATGATGCTGTTGTGGTTGCGGTAAAGTATCCTGGTGAAAAATAAAAGGAGGAAGCAAAGAGTTTAGTTTTGCTTCCTCCTTTCGATTCTTTGCTTCTTTTGCTTGCAGCCTTCATAGGTCATGAGAAGGGGTTCAGTGCCTGACACCAACTTATCAATACTTTCATTATAAGTCTTAGCACAGGTCATTCTCTGAATATCCAACTGGTGCTTTTGCCCGGTCCCAGGGAAGTGCAGAGTTCGAGTATGGATAATAGTGCCATCCGCCTTTTTGTCATATTCATCCTTAATTGTTTCTTCACTGTCAGTGATGAGGATTTATCAATTATCCTTATTGGGCAATAAGTTGGCCCGGTTTATGGCTCCAGGGCCAAAGCGCTCTCTTATCTCATCCATGATGCGGTCAATGCCTTTATAATCAGCGTATAATGTCGGCTCGAATAGACTCCCCTGCTCCAAGCTTGTAGCTGGCAACAAATGTCCCAGGGATAAGCCGAAAAGGCGCAGGGGTAGTTTATCTTTATAGGAATGCTGTAATAATTCGCTGGCAATTTGGGTTACGATAATATCGGAATTGCAGGGAGTTATGGTCTTGCTGCGGGTGATGGTTTTAAAACTACTATATCTTAACTTAATGGTGATGCTGGCAGCTTGAAGCTCTTCTTGGCGTAATTTCCTGCACAACTCAGCCGCGAATTGGGCGATTAGTTTTTCCAGGTAGGCGGTATCATTAATATCCTCAGGGAAGGTTTCTTCCCTACCCAAAGACTTCCTTTCATGTTCTGGTTCCACTACCCTGGCATCAATTCCATGAGCCAGTTCCCAGAACAAGCGGCCGGCCGAACCGATTTTGTCTTCCAACCATCCCGGCGACAAGTCTTGAATATCGCCAATAGTTTTTATCCCCAGTTTGTCCAATCTCTGTTGAGTCTTCTCCCCTACCCCCCATATTCGAGATACTGGCAACGGTCTTAATAGTTCTAATGTCTGACTCTCGGTAATAATGCGTAAGCCATCCGGTTTATCCATATCTGATGCCAATTTAGCTAGGAATTTGTTATGAGAAATACCTACTGAAATGGTGAGCCCCAGTTCGGAATAAACCTGCTTCTTAATCAAGCAGCCGATTTTTTCCGGGCTGCCGTACAACCTGGAACATCCGCTGATATCCAGGAAGGCTTCATCAATAGAAATAACCTCCATAATGGGAGAGTAGCGGCTGAGGATGGGAAACACTTTTTTTGACATTTCCAGGTAGCGTGGCATATTAACCGGAAGAAAAACTGCCTGGGGACAAAGCCGGTAGGCCTGAGCAGTAGGCATAGCCGAGCGGATGCCAAATTTTCTGGCTTCATAGGAGCAAGTGGAAACTACTCCCCGGGAATGTATACTTC
>JAAYJK010000053.1 GCA_012522955.1 Syntrophomonadaceae bacterium | reverse complement strand
GTAAAATAGAGCGTCCCACAATGGGAATCAAGGTATTAGGTGAAATAAGTCAGGAAAAGGCTCGTTATTATCAATTGCCGGTCCAAGGCGGCGTAATCGTAGAACCAGTAAGCGGAGGGGCAGCTGGGAAGGCGGGGCTAAAAGCTTTCGACCTTATATATGAAATAGACGGACAAGACATAGCTACAGGTTTGGAATTACAAGCTTATATCCTGCAAAAAAGAATAGGAGATACAGTGCGGGTGTCCATTATAAGGCTGGTAAATGAAGAATCAGCCCAAGTCCAGAAACACAGTATCCAGATTACCCTGAGTTAGGCCAGCCTGGAAAGTTCCCGGTTGCACAACCAAAGTGGATAATTTATGGTATTTCCCCCCCGTAACATCGGTGCTAATGTCAGGTAATCAGAGTTAAATTTATAAGGACCTTTCTAATCGGGGAAGGGTCCTTTGCTTTTTATGGCCGCAACGCTAACGTAAGATCATTAAAACTGTGTTTACCTTATAACCTGCCTTTCATTTACTGCATTCCGTCACCAATTTGACCGCTCCATCAAAAAGCATTCCGGGTATATGGAGGAGATGTATATATTAGACCATATCTCCATATTATGCCGTATATAGTAACTCATGGCAAATAGATGGCATATAAATAAGTAAACATTGGTAGGATGGAATTTATTTCCGTGTATGCCGATGACGGCTGCTTATAAAGCAGTTAAGCAATAACAAAGGAGGAATCAAGGTGGATAATATGAAATATTGGTGCGATCCTAAACTAGCCCGCGCTTTTTTCCAGGAACAAAAATACCATCGACGGTTTTCGCCCGTGGAGGCCCTGGATAAGGGAACTATCTTTCCTGAACTCTATTGTCCATACAGGTATGCTGATGGGAAGCACAAGAGCCATGAGAAGGAGGAGCGAAATAATGAAAGCTACCCGAAAAGAAAAACTTATTAAACTGATGGCTGAAGAATTTACTGCCATCGAGCTTAACCTCTATCTGGATACCCATCCCCAGGATAAAAGGGCACTGGAGTTATATAACGAAACTGTAGAGAGACTATATGCCTTACTAGAGGACTATGAAAGGCATTATGGGCCTATAAGCAATTTTGGCTTAAGTCCCAGCTCCTACCCCTGGCAATGGATTGAAGAGCCTTGGCCATGGGAAATAAACTTTTGTGATAGGGAGGATAATGAGCAATGTGGATATATGAAAAAAAGTTAGAGTATCCGGCTAAAATATGTACGACCAATCCCAAACTGGCTAAAGTCATCATCACCCAGTATGGAGGGCCGGATGGAGAACTGGCGGCCTCGTTGCGATATTTAACCCAACGCTATTCTATGCCTACCGGCAGGTCCAAGGCCGTTTTGAATGATATTGGCACTGAGGAATTAGCCCACCTGGAAATAGTAGCAACCCTGGTTTATAACCTTACCAAAGACGCCTCAATCAGAGAGATTAAAGCCGCTGGAATGGACGGATACTATGCCGACCATGATAAAGCCCTTTATTTTGTGAACGGAGATGGGGTGCCTTGGACAGCTGCCTATATTCAATCCAAAGGAGATCCCATCGCTGATATGAATGAGAACCTGGCTGCCGAGCAAAAAGCCCGGGCTACTTATGAATATTTGATACAGTTATCGGATGATCCTGGGGTAACCGAAACTCTGCGCTGGCTCAGGCAACGGGAAATTGTGCACTATCAAAGATTTGGTGAAACCTTGGAACACCTGTATGATTATTATAGCAAAGATCATTATTACTTTATGGGCTCAGAAACCTGCTAAGCATTCTCAAGTGGTAATGACCCTGGAAATTTACCCCGTATGACCGGGTTCAGCCCCCCAGGGTCTGGACTATAATCTACCAAGCCCAAACTGAGGATTCGGCTTAGAAGCAAAAAGGAATACCAACCATAAACTTTTAAATGAGGGTTTTGCATAATACCAAAATTTAAGAAAGTCACTCTAAACTGTCATTCTGAACGGAGTGAAGAATCTAGATCCCCCCTACGAGGACCACAATGTGCTGCTTAACAGCACTGTTAAGGAAGCTTCGGCTTTGCCTCAGGATGACATCTATAAAATTATCTTGCTGATTTATCAAAACACTAATTATGCAAAACTGTAAAATATTTAAAACAATACAAAATAGGGGTGAAAACCTGTTAAAGGTGGTTTTGGCCCCTTATTTTAGTGAAGCAGGCTTCAGCTATATGCGGCAAGGGCAATCATGCTTTCTTTTGAACCAGGGGAGACACTTCCTTTATTTTTTGATCAGGTCACGGTAAACTGGAGAAAACCTTTATGGAGAGAATTATGAAATATCGAATAATATCTGTAGGGAAGATAAGAGAGCCATTCTACCAGGCTGGAATCAAGGAATACATGAAAAGGTTAAGTTCCTACGGTAGCATTGAATTGCTGGAGGGATTGGAAGAAAAGACCAGACCTCGGGCGGGGGAGAAAGAGATAGAAAAAATTCTGCAGAAAGAAGGGGAAAAAATCCTGGGCCTCTTGGGAAAAGATGAATTACTAGTGGCCTTTGATATAGCCGGAAAACAGATGAACTCCACTCAGCTGGCTGATTGCATAAACGATTGGAACCACTCGGGTAAAAACCGGGTCAACCTGGTGATCGGCGGCTCCCATGGCTTGTCAACCCAGGTCAAAAAGGCGGCCGACCAGGCCATCTCCTTTTCTCCCCTGACTTTCCCCCACCAGATGGCGGTGTTAATGCTGGTTGAGCAGCTTTACCGGGGATTTAAAATAATCAAGGGGGAAAAATATCATAAATAAGAAATTATCTTGCTCAGGTACTTGTTTTCCTTAATGCCAACTCTGCCAGGTATTCCTCCAGGCACAAGCCCCGGGCGCAAATTTCTGCTGCCGCTTCTTTACCCACGTACCGGTAATGCCAAGGCTCATAAAGGGTACCGGTTATGTCTGTCTTGTCAGCCGGATAACGAAGGATAAACCCATACCGGAAGCTATTGCACTTCAGCCACTGGTAAAGACTATCATCGGTGAATTGGTCTCCAGCCGGGTTGATGTCTACCGCTATTCCCAACTGATGTTCACTGCTGCCGGGATTTGCTACCCATTTTTCAGCTAATGCTTGGGCTTCTGAGACAGAATAGCCTTGTGCTTGGTATTCATTACGTTTCTCCATTACCAGGCTTTGCTGCTTTTCTGCGCTTCGATAGCCAGATACAACCACCGGATAGAAACCATCGGCTCGGGCAGCATTAAACATAGC
>JAAYJK010000052.1 GCA_012522955.1 Syntrophomonadaceae bacterium | reverse complement strand
GGCAGACCGGATAATAGGCCCCAGGCGGGCAGACCGGATAATAGGCCCCAGGCGGGCAGACCGGATAATAGGCCCCAGGCGGGCAGACCGGATAATAGGCCCCAGGCGGGTAGGCCGGATAATAGGCCCCAGACGGGCAGGCCAGAGAGGACAGGTTTGCCTCAAGCTAAGGTGTCGGGTCAAGACAACCAGACAAGTAGAGTTAGAACTGCTGAAAACACAAAGAATAACCAGGCTGAAGTTCAAGACAAGGCAAACAGGGCTCGAAGCACCAAAGCCGCCGGCAAACAAAATCCGAAAAATCAACCGGTTGCTGCTTATAGAGGACAGCAGAGCAAGAAAGATTATAGCCGTCCACAGAAAAAGTCCAAACACAAACGAAAAAAGGTGGATATGGTTCTACCCAGTCCGGAACTGATATATGTGGATGATTTAATAACAGTTAGAGATTTAGCTGACAAACTCCATAAAAGTACAGCAGAAATTGTTAAAAAGTTGATGGAATTAGGAACTATGGCTTCTATTAATGAATCCATAGATTATGAGACGGCGGAGATAGTAGCCAGTCTATATGAGGTGCGCGTGGAACACAGTATCTCAGAAGAAGAAAAAATATTGGAAGAAATTGTTGATGAGGAAGAAAGTTTGCAGCTCAGGCCCCCGGTAGTAACCGTTATGGGCCATGTGGATCATGGTAAAACCTCTTTGTTGGATAGAATTCGTAAAGCAGATGTGGTTTCTGGTGAAGCGGGTGGAATTACCCAGCATATTGGAGCCTATCAGGTGAAAATTAACAACAATAGAATTACCTTTATCGATACCCCGGGACATGAAGCCTTTACCGCCATGAGAGCCAGGGGAGCTAACCTGACTGATATTGTAATACTAGTAGTTGCAGCCGATGATGGAGTTATGCCTCAAACAGTGGAAGCCATTAATCACATAAAAGCTGCTCAGGTGCCTTTTTTGGTGGCTATAAACAAAATGGACAAAGAGGATGCCAATCCGGAAAAAGTTATGCAACAGTTGACCGAATATCAGATTGTTCCCGAAGAGTGGGGCGGAGAGACCATATTCGTTCCAGTCTCAGCCAAAAGTGGGCAAGGAATAGATACTTTGCTGGAAATGATTCTGCTGGTTGCCGAAGTCAATGAAATTAAAGCCAATCAGGACCGGCTGGCGGAAGGTGTGGTTATAGAAGGGCAGTTGGATAAAGGCCGGGGGCCGGTAGGAACAGTTCTGGTCTTAAAGGGTACACTTAAGATAGGTGACACACTTATTTGTGGTAGTAATATCTGTCGGGTCAGGGCTATGACCGACCATAGGAGCCGGAGAGTTGAAGAAGCCTATCCCTCAATGCCGGTGGAGATAACTGGTTGGTCCGAAGTTCCCGAAGCTGGTGGGCGAGTGCAGGCCTGCGATGAAAAGGTAGCCAAGGAGATCATCAATCTGAGGCTGGGTGAGAAAAAGCTGGAGGAGCAAAAACAGAGCAGCCGGGTATCACTAGATGATTTCTTCAAGCAGATTCAGGAACATGAATTAAAAGAATTGAATCTCATTATTAAAGGCGATGTGCAAGGATCTATAGAAGCCTTGGCCCAATCATTACTGCGTTTGAGTACTGAAGAGGTGAAAGTGAATGTTATACATTCGGCAGTGGGCGCTATAAGCGAAACTGATGTTATGCTAGCATCCGCTTCCAATGCTATTATTATCGGGTTTAATGTAAGACCGGATAATAAGGCCAGGAAAAATGCAGAAGAAGAAAAGATCGATGTACTATTATATCGGGTAATATATGAAGCTATTGATGATGTTAAAAAAGCCATGGTCGGTCTCCTAGATCCTGAATATAAAGAGAAATATGTAGGCCGGGCAGAAGTTAGGGCCACCTTTAGGGTTCCCGGCGTAGGAGCTATTGCCGGAAGTTATGTCAGCGATGGAAAAATGCAGAGAAATGCTGAGATACGGGTCTTAAGAGATGGAGTAATAATTTACGAAGGTAAATTGTCTTCTCTCAAACGTTTTAAAGATGACGTGCGTGAGGTGCTGGAAAACTATGAATGCGGTATAGGGATTAAAGACTTCAATGATGTTAAAGAAGGAGATATTATTGAAGCTTATGTTTTGGAAGAGATACCCAGAGAATTGTAAAATGTAAGGCGTATTTAAACAATAATATTTGGGGGTGCTGGCTATGAGTAAACGGCGACAGGAAAAAATGTCAGAAGAGATTAAGCGGACAGTAGCACATATTTTCCAGGAAGGCATTAAGGATCCCCGCATAGATCAGGCTGCTATATCTTTGACCAGAGTCGATCTGAGTAACGACATGAGTCACGCTCGAATAAACATCAGCATGCTGGGTGATCAGGCTAAGCAGGAGGAAATGATGAATGCAGTAAAAACGGCTCGAGGGTATATTAGAACTGAACTAGCCCGGCGCTTAAAGGTGAAACATGCTCCTGAAATAGAATTCAGGTTGGACAAATCTATTGAGCATGGAATCAGGATATCTTCCATATTGGAAGAACTAAAAGATGAGCAAAAATCATAAAGGATAATCTTATGAATACACTGGAGAACATTGGCAAGAAGCTGCTATGCTTAGACGATTATGCAATAATAGGACATTCCATGCCAGATGGAGACAGTATAGGATCAATACTGGCGCTTTATCTGGCCCTTAGGAAAAAGGGTAAAAGAGTTACTATCATAATGCAAGATAGCTTATCATCTATCTATGACTATCTGCCAGCCATAGACGATTTTTACCGGCCGGAGGATATAGAAGAGATACCGGGTCATGTGATTTTTCTGGACTGTGCCAGCTTGGAGCGCATTGGAGAATCCTTGCTGCCCCGATTTCAGGTTAGAACAAATTTTATCAATATTGATCACCACCAGGACAATGATTTCTTTGGCCAGGATAATTATGTCGAACCTCTAGCTTCATCAACGGCAGAGATAGTATTCCGACTTCTGAAAAGTATGGAAATTGATATCGATGCTGACATAGCCAACTGTCTTTATGCTGGAATCATAATGGATACTGGCAGTTTTATGAACAGCAACACCAGTAGTACTACCATGAGGGCAGCAGCAGAATTGCTGGATCTGGGAGCTGATGTAAATCAGGCCAGGAATAATCTCTTGGAGTCTAAACCACTTAGTGAAGTTTTATTATTGAGCCTGGGGCTAAAAAACCTGGAATTTCATCAGGAAGGCCAAATAGCCTGTATGAAACTGCCTTACGAAGAGATTATAAATATTAATGCTCTGGATGTACATCCGGAGGGTACTATAAACTATCTGCGCTCAATTAAAGGAGTGAAGGTGGCTCTGCTTTTACGGGAGGTCAGCCCCGGCCTAATCAAAATAAGTTTCAGGTCCAAAGATAAGGTGGATGTGGCTGCCCTGGCCGCCAGCCTGGGCGGAGGCGGTCATAAAATGGCGGCCGGAGCTAAAAAAAACGGTAGCCTAGATGAAGTGAGCAGACTACTTTTTGATATGATCGAGGATGTGCTTTAATAAATTGGATGGCTTTTTAAATATCAACAAACCGGAAGAAATTAGCTCTTATGATGTTATCCGAAGTCTGAAGAGAGTAGTACCACGCAAAACCAAGCTGGGACATCTGGGTACCTTGGATCCATTGGCCACTGGAGTTTTACCAGTGGCTATAGGTCGGGCTACCAGGGTAATAGAGTATCTGGAAGATGAGAGAAAGGTCTATGTAGCTGAAATGGTGCTGGGAGCAGTCTCTGATACTGAAGACAGTAGCGGGAAGATCAGCTATACTGGTTGTTGTCAATATCAGCAGGACGGCTTACTGAATATACTGACTTCTCTGCAGGGACAGATAGAACAGATTCCTCCTATGTATTCGGCTCTTCATCATCAAGGAAAAAGGTTATACCAATTGGCCCGGCAGGGGGTTACAGTAGAAAGAGAGCCCCGTAGTGTAGAGATATATTCTCTGCAGCTCTTATCCCAAAACCTGGAAGAAAATCTCCCTCTCCTGACTATAGCAGTATCTTGTTCACGGGGAACTTATATCCGAAGTCTATGTCGGGATATTGGTGAGAAACTAGGCACCGGTGCTTATATGTCCAGATTAGTCCGCAAAGGCTCAGGTGTTTTTAAAATCGAGGATTCCACCACTTTGGAGAAAATAATGGATGAGCCGGATAGCATAGAGCGTATCTTGTATCCCCTGGACTATCCCCTACAGAATATACCAGCTCTTAAGCTCTACACAGCTGAACAGGATATGGATATAATTAATGGTAAATGCTTAGAGTGGGAAGAAGCCTTTAGTTCGGGAATGGCAAGAGTATACTCCAGTAAGGGCTTTTTACTGGCTTTAGCCCAGACCAAACAGCTTGGCGGAATGATCTTAATACAGCCCAAAAAGGTATTTATACCTGGCTAATTATACTTGGCAGATGCAAATATCGCTGACAAGGAGTATATTTGATGAAGATAATCAGAGAATTGGACAATTTTACGAAAACAGGTGCCCCAGTATACCTGGCCTTGGGCAACTTCGATGGAGTACACAAAGGTCATCAGCAATTGGTCAGTAAGCTGGTGGAAAAGGCCCGATCAAATGCCGGGACGGCAGCAGCATTTATATTTGAACCCCATCCCATCCAAGTCTTGAATCCAGTTCAAGCACCGGACCTGATCAATACAGCGGCTATTAAGGCTGAATTGTTGGAACAATTGGGGATTGATGTATTAATATATCATTCATTTAGCCCGGAGATTGCTCACTGTTCCCCCCGTCAGTTCGTCGAGGAATATTTGGTGAATAGATTAGGGGTAAAAGAGGTTTTCATAGGATTTAATTATTCTTTTGGTCATAAGGGCTTAGGAACACCAGAATTATTAGAAAGTTATGGGGCGGAATACGGCTTTTCAGTCAATATAATACCTCCAGTGCTAGTAGAGGGGATAACCGTATCCAGTACCTTCATAAGGAAAATGCTGAATGATGGAAATATACCAAAAGCCAAGACCCTGCTTGGTTATTATCCGATTGTAGAGGGAATTATAATCGAAGAAGAACACCGGGGAACTGCCATAGGATTTCCCACCGCTAATCTGCGAGTGGAAAAAGGCATTCAAAAGCCATCCAAGGGGGTATATGCAGCATTTGCTTCGATAAATGGAGATATTCATAAGGCGGTAGTAAATATTGGCACCAAGCCCACCTTTCATGAAGATTATCCAGTTTCAGTTGAGGCTCATTTGATAGATTTCAATCAAAAAATATACGGGCAAACCCTTAGGCTTTACTTTGTAGAAAAGATCCGCAATGAAATGAAATTCTCAGGAATTGATGAATTGGTGCAGCAGATTGCTCGGGACAAAGATGAAGCATACCAAATTTTGCTTAAGTCCAGGGATAGTTTTACAATTTGAACGTCGTATGCTAAAATTTACCTTGATTGTTGCAGGTAGCAGTCATTAAGCAGTTAGAGCGGCAGGATCATAATCCTGTAAAAAATATAGTTATTTATGAACCCTTGGCTAGGGTATACGATTTCACCGACGTATAGCTTGGTTAATGGCGATTATCAGAAGAGGAGGTGAGATTTTGGCACTGACAACGGAGAGAAAAGAAGAACTGATCAGAACCTATCAGGTTCATGAGAATGACACCGGATCCCCGGAGGTACAAATTGCGATATTGACTGAGAGAATCAATTATCTAAATGAGCATCTGAAGATTAATAAGAAGGATCATCATTCCCGTACCGGCTTGCTTAAAATGGTCGGTCAGAGACGGTCCCTATTAGATTATTTGAAGAAAAAAGATTTTGACAGATATCGTAATATAGTGACAAAACTTGGATTGCGCAGGTAAAGAGCGGATTTGCCGCTCTTTATATTTAAAAATGAAAGGAGGAAACCAAGATAGTTCATAAATATGAATTGGAAGTTGCTGGCAGACCTTTGATGATTGAAATAGGTCAAGTGGCCAAACAGGCCAACGGTGCTGCCATGGTTAGATATGGAGATACTGCAGTGCTGGTGACCGCCACTGCCTCCAAGAGTCCTCGGGAAGGCATTGATTTTTTCCCACTCACAGTTGACTACGAAGAGAAGCAATATGCAGCTGGGAAAATACCCGGTGGTTTTATTAAGCGGGAAGGAAGGGCTACTGAGTTAGCTACTCTTTCAGCCCGGCAGATAGATCGTCCCATCAGACCTTTGTTTCCAAAGGGCTTTAAAAATGATATCCATATTGTAGCCACAGTAATGTCAGTGGATAAAAACAATCCCCCTGATGTCACAGCGATTATCGGAGCTTCTGTAGCTTTAGGGGTTTCCAATATTCCCTTTGCCGGTCCGGTAGGAGCAGTGATTGTTGGTTTGGTGGATGGAGAACTGGTAATCAATCCTACGGTAGAACAATTGTCCAAATCTGATCTGCATTTAGCGGTAGCCGGTACGGCTGAGGCTATTATGATGGTTGAAGGCAGTGCCAATGAGATTCCTGAAGCAACCATGATTGACGCTATATTTTTCGCCCATGAAGCAATTAAGAAGATAGTAGCCTTTCAGGAGCCCATTATTAATGAGTTGGGATTATCTAAGTCTGAGGTCAAAACTGTAGAAATCAGTGAGGAAATTGACCAGGCAGTAAGAGAATATGCTCAGGCCTTGCTGGAAGAAGCCGTTCATAATCCGGATAAGATGTTGCGGGAAACCCAGATGGAAGAGGCCAGGGAAGAGATTCAAGAGCATTTTGCCGAGATATATCCAGACAATGGCAAGGATGTAGCCACTATAGTGGATAAGATGATGAAGGAAATCGTAAGACAGGCCATCCTGGAAAAAGGCGAAAGAGTGGATGGAAGAAACCTGGATGAAATTAGAGCTATTAGTTGTCAAGTTGGGTTTTTATCCCGTCCCCATGGATCAGGATTATTTACCCGAGGTCAAACTCAGGTTTTATCAGTAACTACGCTGGGTTCTGCCAGCGAAGAACAGCGCCTGGATGGACTGGGTATAGATTCAACCAAGAGGTATATCCACCATTATAATTTCCCGCCGTACAGTGTCGGCGAAACTCGCCCCATGAGGGGACCAGGTAGAAGAGAGATAGGTCATGGAGCCCTGGCCGAAAGGGCTTTGTTGGCAGTCCTGCCTCAGGAAGAAGATTTTCCTTACACCATTCGGGTGGTATCCGAAGTTCTGGAATCCAATGGATCCAGCTCTATGGGAAGTGTATGTGGAAGCACTCTGTCCCTGATGCATGCAGGTGTACCCATTAAAGCACCAGTTTCCGGTATTGCCATGGGATTGGTCAAAGGAGAAAACGGCTTTGCCATTTTAAGCGATATACAAGGTATTGAAGATGCCTTGGGGGATATGGACTTCAAACTGGCCGGAACCGAAAAAGGAGTAACCGCACTCCAGATGGATATTAAAATAACCGGAGTCAACAGAGAAATAGTATCAGCTGCCATGACTAAGGCCCGTGAAGGCAGAATGTTCATCATGAACAAAATGCTGGAGGTTATCGACCAGCCTAATGCAGAATTATCTCCTTATGCACCCCGCCTAACCAAAATGCAGATACATCCTGATCGTATTAGAGAAATAATTGGCCCGGGGGGCAAAACTATTCATAAGATAGTTGATGAAACCGGTTGTAAAATTGATATCGAAGATGATGGCAGCCTTTATATCATGTCCATGGATGAAGAAGGAGCCAAGAAGGCCAAGTTCTATATTGAATCCATAATTGCTGATGTAGAAGTTGGAAAGACCTATATGGGTACCGTTAAGAGAATAATGGACTTTGGCGCTTTTGTCGAGATTATTCCCGGAGTGCTGGGGACTGCGGGCAAAGAAGGATTGGTCCATATATCCCAGCTGGCCGAGGAGCGAGTAAACAAAGTCAGAGATGTGGTAGATATAGGTGATCAGATTCCGGTTAAAGTCACTGAAATCGACAAGCAAGGCCGGATCAACCTTTCTCGTAAAGCCGTTCTAGTGAATGCGGCAAAACAAAAATAATTTAAATAATATTATCCAAGTAAACCGAGCCGGCTCGGTTTATTTGTGTTTTCTGGGTTCTTTGCTCACCAAGCAAGAACAAAAGGAACCGTGTACAGCCATTGGGGGCGCCACCTGTGGTCGCCCGGCAATGACCAGCAAACAGTGGTTGTGAATTATTAGCCCAAAATTTAATAGCTGGCGCTCAAAGACCGCCCCTACCATCCCCCCCACGTTACTGCCGCACCCCGCGCTGGTGACCCATAATTTAATGCTGCGCAGCCTCTTCTTAACATTTAAAAATAAGCAGAATAGCCTGAAGAAAAAGGGAATATCTATAACAAGATGGGATGTTGAGGAGGTGGGTGAAGATAAAAAGATTTTTTCTTTTTCAAACTTGATAGTAGGACCATTATTCTATTGAGCTTATTTATCAGCCTGCCCCTGCTGGCCAGTGGACTGGATAAGCTGGATCGTTATTTATATGGGGTTAAGCCGGGAGTAAGCATCAATGGTGAAGAAGTGGGAGGACTGTTGCCAGAGGAGGTGGTGAGACTAGTAGAACAGCTGGCCATAAGGCACCAGAAAGTACCAAGTGAACCGGCACTGGATCAAAAGACTGGAGAAATAATACTGGAAATGAAGGGCTGCATTATTGATGTGGAGTACAACGTCCAGAAGATATTAGAGGCTACAGCCGGAGAAAAGCTGAAATTAAGGGTGATTCCAGTCTACCCTAAACATAGGGGGACTGAGATTGAAGAGATTAGGCATATTGTTGGATCCTATTCCACCTGGATCAGCGGCAGCGTTCAGCGGCAGAGCAATATCAATTTGGCAGTAAAAGCCATAAATAATACCCTTTTGTGGCCGGGAGAGGTTTTTTCTTTTAACGGAATTGTGGGGCCTAGAACTATGCTTCGGGGCTACCAAGCTGCGCCAATAATTATAATGGGCCATACCGCAATGGATTTCGGAGGAGGGGTATGCCAGGTGGCCAGTACTGTTTATAATGCTGCAACAGCAGCGGGTTTGGCAATTGTTGAAAGGCATCAGCACAGTAAACCTATTCATTATGTGCCGGAAGGAAAGGATGCCACGGTAAACTACGGTTACCTGGACTTAAAGTTTAGAAACAGCTTTAAAACACCTGTTATTGTTAAGGTTGGGGTAGCTGGAAATCAAGTATGGGTCAATATTCTGGGGAGGGTATAATGAGAATATATTGGGTAAATAGAAAAAGTCTCTGGATCATGTCCGGGTTAGTGTTGTTAACTGCTATTGTGGTTTTTGCTATAGGTTATTATAGGTTTAGCGGAGTAGAAGCCGCTAGCAATAAAGAAGCCATCTACCAGGGCAATACGGGGAAAAAAGTAGTGGCTATTTGTGTTAATGTGGATTGGGGAGAAGAGTACATTCCGGCTATGTTGGAGGAGTTTAAAAAAGGCCGGGCCCAGGCTACCTTTTTTGTAACTGGCAGCTGGGCTGAAAGGAATCCGGAACTACTTAAGCAAATGAGCGAGGCCGGACATAGCATTCAGAACCATGCCTATAAACACGTTCATTTCAGCAGCTTATCGGATGAAGAAGCCCAGGCTCAGATAAAAAAAGCCGAGGCAGTTATTAACAAAATAACCGGGAAAAAGACCAGGTTCTTTGCCCCGCCTTATGGGGAACAAAATGGGAGACTGGTAAAAGCAGTGGGGGCCATCGGTTATGAATTGATTTTATGGAGCGTTGATACCATTGATTGGCAAAGACCCAGTCCGGAAACCATAGTGAAAAGGGTTGGCAATAAGGTTCACAACGATGCCATTATCTTGATGCATCCTACCGATCCGACCCTTAAAGCACTGCCGGACTTGTTAAACAATTTGAACAGTGAAGGATATGGGATGATTACTATTGATTCCATATTGCTAAGAACGGATGGGGCATCCTGAAATGAGAGCTTCGGCTAAGTTACTAGCTATTATTGGCTGTCTTTTGTTCTTCCTGGGACATGGGGCATTAGCACAGGCCCGGCCCTACCATTCATCCTCTAATGTATGTCTGCTGGATGCTGATAGCGGTCAAATAATATATTCCCAGAAAGCTGGGGAAATCAGGCCGGTGGCCAGTACCACTAAAATCATGACTGCCATATTAAGCGTGGAATATGCGGAATTAGATGACAGGGTAGAAGTTAGCTCCCGGGCCGATCATACTCCTGAATATACCATCGGTTTAAAGGAAGGGCAAAAGCTCCCGGTATCAGAGTTGCTCAAAGCCGCCCTGGTGAAATCCTCCAATGATGCAGCGGTGGCGCTGGCTGAGCATGTGGCCGGCAATGAAAGGTTATTTTCCCATTTGATGTCCAAGAAAGCCTTTATCATTGGAGCCGTTAACACCCATTTTATCAATGCCTCCGGATTGCCGGCCGATGAGCATTGGAGTACCGCTTATGATCTGGCGGTAATGGGCCGTTACCTGCTACAAAAGAAATATATTAAGGATTTGGTAGCATCTAGGCAGGTAGAGTTTAAACACCCGGCTTATCAGCAGGAAATAACTCTTACTAATACCAACAGTCTTTTACAAAGCTATAATGGAGCTAACGGAATTAAAACAGGAACCACCAATGCTGCTGGCAAATGCTTGGTGGCATCAGCCAAAAGAGATAGTAGGCAGTTGATTGCTGTAGCTCTTAATTCCCATGATCGGAATGGTGATTGTAGCCGGCTATTGAATTATGGTTACGGGGAAGTAAGCCTGGAGAGAATAATAGATAAGAATATACCCTTTAAAGAGCTGAAAATAAGCCAGGGCCTTAGCGATTACGTGGAGATATATCCGGAAAAAGACCTGTTAATATGGTCCGGACGGGAAGAGAGACTGGTGCAGGTTGAAAAAATTGTAGAAATGGATTATTCTATTAGCGCCCCAGTAAAGGCTAATCAAGTCCTGGGGGTTTTGCATGTCTACGTTGATGATGAGTTATTTGCCAGTATAAAGCTGATTAGCAGGAAGGACATAGAAAAGAGCCAGCGATGGCTTATAAAACTAAAAGAAATGTTATACTAATTAAAGGCTTAAAAAGAATAATAAACTATGCTATTTTCGGGGGGATATAATGATTAGTTATTGGAGCCTGAGTAATGGAGCAAAACTGGTAGTAGAGGAGATACCCCATGTGCGTTCAGCCGCCATAGGTATATACATTGGAGTAGGGTCCCGGCATGAACCAGCTGGGATGAAAGGGGCCAGTCATTTTATAGAACACATGCTTTTTAAAGGAACCGAAGATTTGACCGCTCGGGACATTGCCGAGAGATTTGAGGGTATCGGAGGGCAGTTAAATGCTTTTACTTCAAAAGAGTACACCTGTGTTTACGCTCGCACTCTTGATGAGAATATTAACATGGCAGCTGAAATAATGTTTGATATGGTATTTAACTCCCGCTTTCACAGTCGCGATTTTGAGACTGAGAAAGGGGTAGTAGTAGAAGAAATCAATATGAATGAAGATGCACCGGATGATCTGATTCACGATCGTTTTGCCCGGCGCTTGTGGCTTGATCACCCCATGGGATCACCCATTTTGGGAACCCTGGAAACGGTCACCGGTTTTAACCGGGATGATGTTTATGGATTCTACCAGGCTAGCTATATTCCTTCGAATATGGTTATATCAGTAGCCGGCAATGTGCAAGCCTCAGCTATTAAGGATTTAATTGAAAAGCTGCTGAGTGAGCAAAGTGTTGCAGAGCTGGATTTTCCTTGCAGCAATCCCAATGAGTATACTGGTTTTTTGGATCTTATGGAAAAGGACACCGAACAGGTGCAAATCTGTGTTGGAGTACAAGGCTTATCCTATCATGATGATCAGCGTTATGCCATGAATGTTATGAACAGCATATTGGGTGGGGGAATGAGTTCAAGACTGTTTCAAAAACTTAGAGAAGAATTGGGATTGGCTTATTCCATTTATTCCTATCCTTCCAATTATTCTGATACCGGATCCTATTCCATATATATAGGGACTGGGCAGAATAAGATAGATCAGTGTTTTGAGGCCTTGCACCAGCAAATCCAAGCCCTGCTAAACCAAGGAATTAGCGAAGGGGAACTGGATAGAACCCGCAGTTTAATAAAATCCAGTATGTACTTGGGATTGGAAAGTGTCATGAATCGCATGAGTCGATTGGGTAAAGCCATTATTATGTATGATAAGATTATAAGTCCAGAAGAAGCTATTGAGCGGGTTATGCAGGTAGAGCCGGAACAAATCCAAGATCTGGCTATTAAACTGTTAGGAGATCAAGGAATTTCGGTAGCAGCCATCGGTCCGGCCGGAGTAATGCAAGAGGTGGAAAAGCAATACCAAATCCTTTGGGGATGATCAAGGAAAAGACCTGTTCTCCATGAACTTATCTTCTAATAATATAAGAGAGGAACTTTACATGAAAATAGCCATTAAGCGACTGCACTCATTTGACATGCCTCTGCCCCGTTATATGACTCCGGATTCTTCAGGGGTAGATCTTTATGCGGCCAACTCGGAAGATATAACTATCGCCAAGGGAGCTAGGGTTCTGGTAGCAACGGGTATTGCTATCTCTATTCCGGAAGGATATGAAGCCCAGATAAGACCACGCAGTGGTCTGGCCCTTAAACATGGTCTTACCCTGTTAAACACTCCTGGAACCATAGATGCTGATTATCGAGGAGAAATAAAGGTGATAGTTATAAATCTGGGGGACAAAGAGTATATTTTAGAAAGAGGAGAAAGAATAGCCCAGATGATATTCAGCCGGGTAGAACGAGCAGAACTGATAGAGGTTGAGAATCTTGATGACACTGCCCGAGGTGCAGGAGGATTTGGACATACCGGAGTGTAAAGGAGGATTGGGGTGCGGCTCAATGAACTGGTAGGCAAAGAAATGGTTAATATTTATGATGGCATGAGAATGGGGACGGTAGGGGATTCAGATATGGTTATTGATGAGGAATCAGGGCAGATAGTATCCATCATATTGCCTAACAAAGGAAATGCCTTTAATTTCTGGACTGATCGTCAAAAACTAGTAATTCCCTGGGAGGCGGTAAAGAAAATTGGACGGGAAGTTATCGTGGTAGACCTGGATAGTACTCATATGAGGCTAAAAAACAATTCCATATAAAGTCACCGGATAATAATAAGTCCATTGGACCTGCAGAGAGCCATCCTTTGGTAACATTATCAAAAGATTAACATACAGTACAATAGGAATTTCTTTATTAACAAAGGGTGGTATGTGATGGCGACAAGAATCAGCTGGACCACTGGTCCCATTGCCAGCAGTTCAGATATGAGTTCCATCAGAATCCTGGGACTTAACAATACTTCCTATACTCGTCAGGTATCGGTCAGGTTGTATGATCTCTCTTTTACTCCCAAAAGACAAATATTTAACAACACCTACTCCCTGCGTCCATTTGAAACCCTCACTGTTAATCTGGATGTAAGTAATCTGGAGGCATGGGAAGCACAGGCTAGTGCCTTCAGCAGCAGTGTTCGTTTTTATGTCACCGGCCGTAGCAGCGATGGAAGAAACCGGCCTGGTACCACGGTTATGAATTCCGAGTTAATCCGCTTCTAGCATGGTGGGGACAATGGCCCTCTGCTTACAATAGGCTAAAAATAGCCTATTTTTTTATTAAGTATTATTTGCCTGACTTACAGGAACAATAGTATTGCTAGGAGGCGATAATATATGAACGAAAAAGAGCAAGAAGTACAAGGCTCCTATCCCCCTTGGAGCAGAATACCATCAGTGGAGGAAATGGCAGCAGAGGTGGGTATAGACGGGGCAGAATTTTTACGTAGCCTGCAATCCGGTCTGGAGGCAGAGCAATTGGCAGAAAAATTTGGTGTGAGCCGGAAAACCATCCAATCCCTTTATGATCACTTTATGCACTACGGGGCGGGATCCGTTATGGGAGGAGACTAATAAAGAAAACAAATTTGATTCCCATGCGAAATATTACTTTTCGCATGGGAATCAAATTTGTAGTAGCAAAAAGTCTTCATAGCCGGTATAACTTGAAAATTAGGAAATAATGCGATAATATAAACTCAATTTACCAGGATAAAACAAGGAGGCCAAGAAGATATGACTGATAAATTTAGCAAAAAAGGTCTCACCTTTGACGATGTATTACTTCTACCGGGTAGATCAGAAGTCCCGCCTAATTTGGCTGATGTATCAACCCGTTTGACTCAAAAAATTAGATTGGAAATACCTTTGATGAGTGCAGGAATGGATACCGTAACTGAATCACGAATGGCTATAGCTGTTGCTCGTGAAGGTGGTATCGGCATAATTCATAAAAATATGTCAATAAAGGAACAGGCTGCCATGGTAGACCGGGTGAAACGCTCGGAACACGGTGTAATTACCGACCCTTTTTATCTCTCCCCGGATAATATAATCAAGGATGCCATGGATATTATGGAACATTATCACATTTCGGGGGTTCCCATTACCATGGGTAGCAAGCTAGTAGGTATTATAACCAACCGGGATTTGCGCTTTGAAACCGATTTCGAACAGCCCATTAGCAATGTAATGACCAGCCAAGGTTTGGTGACTGCTCCAGTAAACACCACCATGGATGCGGCCAAAGAACTGTTGCGAAGGCACAAGATTGAGAAGCTGCCCTTGGTGGATGATGACTTTAATCTGAAGGGACTTATTACCATAAAGGATATTGAAAAGACTTTTAAATATCCCCATGCGGCTAAGGATGGCCGGGGACGACTTTTGGCTGGGGCAGCAGTGGGAGTAACCAAGGATACCTTGGAGCGGGTAGAGGCCCTTAAAAATGCTGGAGCTGATGTAGTGGTAGTTGATACTGCTCATGGTCATTCGATATTTGTTATAAATATGGTCAAAGAAATTAGGGCCGCCTTTCCGGATCTGCAAATAATTGCTGGTAATGTTGCTACGGAAGGGGCCACCGAAGAACTGATTAAGGCCGGAGCAGATGCCATAAAAGTTGGAATCGGACCTGGATCAATATGTACTACCCGGATAATAGCAGGTATTGGAGTACCTCAAATCACTGCTATAGTGGATAGCGTTCGTGCTGCAGCTAGGTATGATATACCCATAATAGCAGATGGAGGCATCAAGTATTCCGGTGATATTGCTAAAGCCATAGCAGCTGGAGCAGATGTAGTTATGTTGGGTAATCTATTCGCCGGAACCGATGAAAGTCCAGGGGAGACCGTCATATTACAGGGAAGAAGTTATAAAATATACCGGGGTATGGGGTCCATGGGTGCCATGGTGCAGGGCAGCAGTGACCGCTACTTCCAGGAAGATGCTCAAAAACTAGTGCCTGAGGGTATTGAAGGTAGGGTGCCTTATAAAGGAGCCGCTTCGGAAACCATTTTTCAACTAATTGGTGGATTAAGGGCCGGTATGGGTTATTGCGGAGTGCGTAATCTGGAAGAAATGAAGAGCAAAACCCGTTTTATTCAGATAAGCAATGCGGCTTTGAAAGAGAGTCATCCTCATGATATCACGATAACTCAGGAAGCCCCTAATTACCAGGTCTTATGAGTATTGAGATAGTACTGGCGCGTATTGTCCTGGCCGGCGTAAGCGGTGCCTTAATCGGCTTATTTGGTTGCAGCAGGAAGAATGCAAGATTATTTAGTATGGTTTGCATGGGCGCGGCCTTGGTAACCTATATATCTGCTTATTATTATACTACCCTATCTATGAGCTGGTATGCTGATCCGGGCCGATTGTCGGCCCAGATTATTGTAGCCTTAGGATTTATAGGCAGCGGCCTGATATGGATCAGCCCCGAGAAAAAGGTGGAAGGGATTACTACTGCAGCAGCATTATGGTTGACTGCCATAGTGGGTATGGCTATTGGAGCTGGTTTAAGCACGATAAATGAAGCTCTTATAATATTTTTATCCATATCCTATCTGATTTACAAACTAATACCCAGAAGATGAGTCAAGTGCGAAATCCTGGATGCTATTTAGAATAAGAAATGAGTCAAAGGAATCCTTCCTTTGACTCACCTCCATTTAATGCGAGTATATTATGCTTTGGTGAGGGATTTTTCAGCCATTTGAATGGCTTTACTTACCATGTTTCCGCAGTCTCGGGATGTAACTGCACCCCATCCCTGCGAAGCCACGATCTGGTCAACGCCGAGTTCACGAGCAATTTCATACTTCAATTGTTCCGACATGATTCCTCGATTTTTGGCCAAGATATAACCTCCTTACCAAACTCGCATCAATATTATTTTGCTTAAATAAACGAATTTTATAGCAGGAAGATAATTGGACCTGCTTAAGTAAGTAGCAAATATGGTTTATAATATAAACAACAGGGGGTATTTATATGCGATACGAAGGAAATATTTTTAGACCACCTAGTGAAGCCAGAAGTTATATCTTGCAGTGCACAGTAGGTTGCAGCCATAATCGCTGTACTTTTTGCAGTATGTATAAGGATAAGAAGTATCGGGTAAGAGAATTAAAAGAAATATTAACCGATATTCGTATGGCCAAGAATTACTACCATGATTTAGAAAAGGTGTTTTTGGCCGATGGTGATGCTTTGGCCATGGAGAATGACGAGCTCTTGCAGATTCTGGATGCCCTATACCAGAATTTCCCTAGTTTGAAGCATGTAGGGATATATGCCAGCCCGGACAGCATTTTAAATAAAAGCTTAGAGGAACTGGGGCAATTAAAGGAGCGAGGATTAACCATAGCTTACCTGGGAGTGGAAACCGGAGATGAAGAATTACTTCAAGACATTAGAAAAGGGGTTAGCTACGATGAAATGGTAGCGGCCGGTAGAAGAATCCGAGAAGCGGGAATACTCCTATCGGTGACCGTATTATTAGGTTTGGCCGGAAGAACTCCTAAAGCGGTAGACCATGCTCTTAATACGGCTAAAATCTGCAATGAAATGAATCCGGATTATATTGCCGCTTTAACCTTGATGCTAACACCAAATAGTGTATTATACCGCCGTCAGCAAAAAGGAGAATTCGAACTGCCCGAACCATTCGAAATATTGGAGGAACTACGTATAATAATTGAGAATTTGGATGTAAAGGACAGCGAATTTCGCAGCAATCATGCTTCCAATTATTTACCCATCAAGGGGAAATTGCCAGATGATAAGAAAGCTATACTAGCCTTGATAGATGAGATAATAAGACGGAATGACAGAAACTATCTGCGACCGGATTATATGCGAGGTTTGTAAATAATATCCTTTGCTCAGGTATACATGGGGGATCTATATATATTAATGGCAATCGTGGTATAATATAGGGCATCATGATAACTATAACTGCAATTTGTTAGGGGGGATAACATTGCGGTTATTTGGAAAAAAGGACGAACAATTATTTTTGCTATTTAATGAGAGCGCCCGGGTAGTAGTGCGGGGTGGAGAAATACTACAAAATGTAGTGCATGACTACCGGGATTTGGATGTTAAAATGGCCAAACTAACTGCCATGGAACATGAGGGAGACCGAATTATCCAGGAGCTCATGCGGCGATTAAATACCAGTTTCATTTTGCCTTTTGACCGGGAAGATGCCTTTCAACTGGTGCAAAAGCTGGCCACTACACTGGATTACATTACTGGTATCATAGACCGCATGATACTGTATAAAGCAGGTAACCCGGATCACCAGGTCAAAAAAATGGTAGAAGTCTTATGCGAATCCATTAATCTGATGGAGCAGGCTTTTCATATGCTGGATAAAATTGAACGTAAAAACAAAGAAATAATTGAATGCTGTAAAAAGATAATCAAGCTGGAAAAAAAGCAGGATAATCTATATCGCAATGGAGTGGCCAGGTTGTTCGAAGAGCATGAGAATGAACCCATCCAATTAATTAAATGGCGGGAAGTATATGAGCATATTGAGATGGCTCAGGACTATATAGAAGATATGGCAGATTTGTTAATAAATATCTGTGTGAAATACTCATAAGGAATTAAGCCCTTGCTTTAGTCCACTCGGAAGATGGCAAGGGTTTTTTGTGCCATTTTCTCCTGCTTAAAGCCGAATTAAATAATACAATAATGGGTATTTTAGGAAATAGGAGGTAGTTTATGTTCAAGAAGCAGGTTTTAATATGGCTATTAATAGGCCTTCTGCTATGCAGTGGATGCGGTAATCAAATAGCCTCCATAGAAGTACCGGAAGCTTCTGTGGTGTTTGATATCAAGGGTCGGCCCATAAAAGGATTGGCCGAAGAGAATCGCATTAGCATAGGCTTTGAAGATATACCGGAGAGTTTCAAAGCCGCTATCATAGCAGTAGAAGACAAGAACTTTTATAATCATCATGGTATCGACTTTACTGGCATACTTCGAGCATTATTTCTCAATCTGAAGGCGGGCAAAATTACTGCCGGCGGCAGTACTATTACCCAGCAAACAGCCAAAACCCTTTTTTTGAGTAATGAGCGAACCCTAATCCGAAAAATAAAAGAATTATTCTATGCTCTGGAACTGGAGCGCAGCTATACTAAGGATGAAATTCTTACTAGGTATTGTAATAGTATATACTTTGGCCATGGAGCTTATGGATTGGAGGTGGCAGCCCGCACCTTTTTCAATAAAAATGCTCGGGATTTAAGCATTGAGGAGTCAGCCCTCTTAGCAGGTTTGCCCAATGCACCAAGTTTATATGATCCTTATGTCAACCCCGAGGCAGCCAAACAGAGACAAGGACTAGTTCTGCAGCGCATGGTGGAGGAAGGATATATCGGCCAAGCAGAGCGGGATGATATTGAGGCTAGAGAACTGCAATACCAAGCAGCAGATTATGTAGTGGGAGAGGCCCCTTATTTTATTGCTATGGTACGGGATTATTTATCTGAAAAATATGGGGAAAGGATGGTCTATCAAGGTGGATTGAAGATATACACCACCTTGGATCTAGATATGCAAAAGGCTGCTCAAAAGGCCTATCAGGAGGGTATGCGGGAAAGAGAAGCTAATGTACAGGCCGCCCTGGTTGCCCTGGACGTTAGTAATGGACATATCAGAGCTTTAATCGGAGGTCGGGACTTCGCTCTTTCCAACTATAACCGGGTATTTTCCAAACGGCAACCGGGGTCGACGTTTAAGCCCTTTCTTTATTCCCTGGCCATGGAATGGGGAATGACCGAAGCAGACCAAATCAAATGTGAAGAAGTGGAATTTAGACTACCTGACGGTGATACTTATACCCCGGAAGATTATGGGGAGGAAAAATACCACTGGAAGGAATTCACGCTCAAGGAAGCCCTGATGATTTCTGATAATGTGATAGCGGTAAGGCTTAATCAATCATTAGGCCCACAACAGGTTGCTGACCATGCTGAGAAATTTGGATTTAAAAATATTGAGCCCATACTTTCACTGCCTCTGGGTTCCAAGGAAGTAAGTCCTCTGAATATGGCCGCTGCCTATTGCGTTTTTGCCAATGAAGGAATTTATAGCCAGCCTAGGTATATTTTAAAAGTAGTAGATCAGCATGGACAGATATTGGAGGAATCCTATGCCCAGCAAACACAGGCAGTAAGTCCGGAGAATGCTTATATAATTAGCGATATGCTTAAGGGGGTAATGGAACCGGGTGGAACCGGGGCTCATTTGCAGGTATTGGTGGGCAGACCCGCCGCTGGGAAAACCGGTACTACTGACGATTATAACGATGCTTGGTTTGTTGGCTACACACCTCAGCTTTGCTGTGCAGTCTGGGTAGGGTATGATCAGGGACGCAATGTCAATCTGGTAGGAGGTGTAGCCGCTGGTCCCATCTGGGCAAATTTTATACGGGAGGCTTCGGCCAGTCTGGCTCCCAGAGATTTCAAAAAACCAGATGGCATACATTTGATGAATGTTTGCCTGGACTCTGGATTGGTGGCTACTGATTCCTGTGCCCGCAGTATACAGATGGCTTTTATTGAAGGAACTGAACCCCAAGAAATATGCTACTATCATACTTCCCACCTGGATTGGCTGCTGGAAGCAGTGGCTCCCTGAAATCCAACCAATTATGCAGCAGGAAAGTCTTAGCACAGAAGCTGCCTTCACTTTGGATCCTGTATTAAGCCAGCAAAAAATCAAAAGAAGCATGACATATTCTGACATTGGGATAGTACATAATGAGGAGATTAAATGCCGAACCTGCCTTTACTCTTCATCCTGTTTTAGTTTAGCGATAAATTGAAAAACATGACATAATTCGACACTATAATTATAAACAATACGTTATAATAATAAAAATATTCAGAATAATTAATATATAAATATGTCAATATATGCAATAATATGAATAATCCTATCCCCGGTGTTGAGCGAGCTGTGGGTAAATCCTTTAGACCGTTAGACAGGATTAAACAGATACAAAAACTAAGCTTGGTAGGGCAGGATTGACACTGAGCCGAGCCATTATCTGTGGAGGGGTGGTTTGGAAGCCTTAAGAATTAGCCAGTGAACTACTGTGCTAATTAATGAGACGCTTTAGAAGAAGCATGGGTTTCCAGGAATTAAACACCCTCCTCGGGCATGTTTTATGAACTGTATATTCCCTTGAGAAAGACACTGGCTGGCTTCAGTGTCTTTCTGCACTTGCGGGGGGATAAAAGAAGCGACTGGATCTCAAACAACAAAATTTAGGGGGAATAAGTGAGGCGGGAAGAGGATTACCTGAATATATTAAGATGCAAAACTGATATGTATTAAAAATAGAGGATATGTTTTACAGGGATATACATACAAGTGTAATAGCCAGTAATAAAAGGAAAGGAGGACTTTTATGCAGCATTCTCGGGTCAGAGTAAGCGGATTTGTGGCTGCAAATGAGTTAATCGCAACCAATCAACCTCCATAACCTACAGCAGGGTTTAGGTTGGATGTGAAAAGCTAGGACCAATTTGGTAATTTATATTTGAAAGGATTGATTTATATGTTAGGAAAAGTTAAATGGTATGACAAAGGTAGAGGAATTGGTGTAATTGAGGGCCAGGATGGAAATGCCGTGTCGTTTGACCGGTATACCCTGCAGGTTTATGCAGGCCATTTGAGTACAAGCAACGGCCAGGAAGTTGAATTCGAGGTAGTAAAAGGGTCTAATGGTCAAGAAGCCAAGAATCTGCACATATTGTCTTAAGACCAGATAGTATTATCAAGGCCGGGGAAAGCTGTTGTAAGCATTTCCCTGGCTTTGATTATTCAGCACTTAGCATTGTATGTTCTTACTAGCTGTCTATTTTATCTAGGTATAGCCTTGCCTGCCCACTATTCCGTACCTTCAGCCAGCAGAACCAGCCTACGTAATAATCCTGCCGTTGCTTATTGCTATAAGCAACGGGTTTCAATTTGTGTACTTTCATAATCATCTTTTATTTGTACTGTCCATATTGGCCACCATACTACACCCTCGGGAGACATACTCCAGAAGATACTTGTACCAAGCCTGGTAAAATCAAAACCCAATTTCGACTGTTTTTAGATAATATTTTGCCTGATGAGTTGATTAATTGCATTAAATGAGAATATAGAGAATGCTTAATTATAAAGGGAAAGTATGTTATAACTTAGAATAATATAGAAAGAACTTCTTGCTTAAAGACACCCTTGACCACATGGTAAGTAATATATATAACAGAGCAATTTATCAATAGATCTAGAATTAAAGGAGGTTGCAGATATTGAATACAGTTATTAAGGTGCTGGTGGAGAACACCACCCCTAGGTCGCCGCTACTGGGCGAATATGGATTCTCAGCCCAGGTGCTGGTGGACGGGCATAATATACTCTTCGATACCGGATCCCACGCGGCCCTGTTTAGTAACAGTAGGGCATTGGGAGTGGATCTATCTCAGGTCCAGGATCTATTCATAAGCCATGGCCATTATGATCATACCGGGGCGGTGCTTCCTTTTTTGCAACAGTATGGGGGCAGAAATATTTATGCTCATTCTGGAATCTTCGCTCACCGCCTGGTCAACTTGCCAGGGGGTAAACAGGTGGATATAGGATGCAGATTTACTAGAGATGAAGCGATAAAGATGGGAGCTCAGGTGATTCCAATTGATAGTTTTAGCGAAATTTACTCCGGTATCTATCTAACCGGTGAAATACCCCGCCTGACTGAATATGAAGACGTGGGAGGAAATTTTGTCTATGAGAAGGATGGTAAGTTATACCAGGATTCGCTGCCTGATGATATAGCCCTGGTTATCGATCATCCTGAGGGCTTGATCATCTTGAGCGGTTGTTCACATTCTGGTATGATTAACACTCTGGATTATTGTCTAAAACAGACAGGGCGCACCCGGGTTTTAGCTTATATGGGAGGTACCCATCTAATGACTGCTTCTCCATTAAGATTAGAAAAAACCATAGAGGCTTTAAAGATCTATGAGATACAAAAAATAATCGTGGGCCACTGTACTGGTTTTTACGCTGCTGCTGAGCTCTATAATCAATTGGGAGGACAGCGCGTATTTAAAATGGATGTAGGGTCCAGCTTCAGCTTTTGATGTTTAAATATTCATATAATGTGTATAGCATGAATAAGCTAAATCACATATTTATAAAGAAAGGCCAGTAATTAATAAGATAATGGAGGATGCCATCGGTGAATGCAAATAAATATCGCTTGAAACCAGGGGAATTACGGAAAAAATGCAATCCCCGCAGCTTTAAGTTTAACAGCACGGCTGAACTAAAACCGCTAACTGGGATAATCGGCCAGGAGAGGGCCATAGGTGCCATTTCCATTGGTTTGGACATAGATAGCGAGGGGTACAACATATACTTGGCTGGTCAAACTGGAACCGGCAAAACTACTCTGGCCCACAATATGTTGCAGCAAAAGGCCAATAGAAAACCAGTACCTCCTGACTGGTGCTATGTTTACAATTTTAAAAAACCCGATATTCCTTGTGCTTTAAAAATACCTGCTGGTAAAGGCAAACAACTACAGCAGGAGCTAAGCGCTTGCATAGATAAACTTATCGAAGCAGTAATAAACGTACTGGCTAGCGAAGACTATACTGCTCAGAAAAATGCCATATTTAATGAATTCCTGAGCGAAACCAATACTCTATATCTGGAATTGGATCAGGAAGCTCGGCTACATGGCTTTTCCATTGCCCAGGGTCAGCAAGGGGGGCTTAATACCATTCCCATTAATAAAAATGGGGAAGTAATGGGGCAGGAAGAATATGTAACATTAAGTGAAGAAGAGCGAGCTGAGTTGATGAGCAATAGTGCTATGGTTCAGGAAAAGATCAATGAGGCTACCACGAAATATCGGCAGATGGAAAAAGTGATGAAAGAGCGATTGAGAGATCTGGAGGAGGAGACCTCGAGACAGGTCAGCCAGCCTCTGTTCGACGAATTGTTCAGTAAATATAAGGATTACCTCCAGGTATTGGAATACCTGCAAGGAGTACAGCAGGATTTTCTAAGTCATCTGGATATACTGGTGCATCCTGAAGAGAATAACCCTTTAAGTATTTTGCGGCGTATTGATAAACGCTCATTCTTGAGGCGTTACCAGGTTAACCTCTTGGTAGACAATTCCGAAGGCCGGCATGCACCGGTTATATTTGAGAACAACCCTACTTTTGCCAATTTATTCGGTCAGATTGAGTATGAGGGCGAGTTTGGAATATTGGCTACTGACTTTTCCAAGATAAAGGCTGGCTCTATACATAGGGCTAATGGAGGTTATCTGGTAATAAGGGTTTATGACCTGCTAAAAAACGTTTATGTTTGGGATACCTTAAAAAGGGTAATCAAAAATAGAGAAATAGCGGTTGAAAACATATCCCGCATGATTGGAATTACCAATACCGAGACTTTACAGCCAGAGCCTATTCCTCTGGATATAAAAGTGGTATTGGTAGGAGAATCATCCTACTATTATCTCTTGCATCATTATGACCAGGAGTTTTCCAAACTGTTTAAGATAAGGGCTGATTTTGATGATGAAATGCAGCGAAGTCGCCGGCATGTCAATGATTATGCCCGCTTAATCAGTTCTGTATGTGAGGCTGAAGGTTTAAAGCATTTCGGTCCTGAGGCAGTTGCTACTATTGTTGAATATGGGAGTAGAATGACCGATGATCAAGATAAACTCAGCACCTCTTTTAATAAGCTGTTGGAACTGATATATGAAGCTCATTGTGCCGCCGAATACCACCGGTCTGAACTGGTAACTGCGGCCCATGTACAAAAGGCCATAGAGCAGCGAATATATCGCAACTCTCTCTCGGAAGAGAAGATACTTGAAGCAATTAAGCGGAATACGCTTATAATCAATGTAGAAGGGGATATGATTGGCGAGGTTAACGGTCTGGCCGTATATCAGGTTGGTGAATACAAATTTGGCATACCGGTAAGGATTACTGCCAAAACCTTTATGGGAGAAAAAGGACTGGTTAATATTGAACGTGAAATCGCTATGAGCGGTCATATTCATAGTAAAGGAGTTTTGACTCTTAATGGCTATCTGGGTCATCAATATGCCCAGGATAAACCCTTGACCCTTTCGGCCAGTCTTACCTTTGAACAGAGTTACGGGGGAGTGGATGGAGATAGTGCATCCAGTGCAGAATTATATGCCTTGATCTCTAGTTTGGCCCGGATACCCATTGATCAGAGAATAGCAGTTACCGGTTCAGTGAACCAAAATGGTGAAATACAGCCGGTAGGAGGGGTAAATGAAAAAATTGAAGGTTTTTACAAGGTTTGCAAGGAAAAGGGCTGTCTGGCCAATCATGGAATAATTATTCCCCGTAAGAATATGCCCAATCTAATGCTCGATGAAGAAGTAGTTGAAGCAGTAAGGAACAAGCTCTTTAATATCTGGGCCGTAAATCACATTGATGAAGGCCTGGAAGTACTTACCCATACTGAGGCTGGGAGTAAGGATGAGCATGGCCGATTCGCCCCGGGGACCATTCATTACTTGGCCAACCAGCAGCTGGAAGCCTGGAGTCTTAAAAGGAAGATAGGGACTAAGGAAAAATCCAGGTCCATTAGCCGCCCCAGAACCTCTTGGTCGGCCGGAAAAAGGAGGAAGAGAAAATGAGACTAAGAATCCTATGTTTCTTGCTTCTGTCCTTCTTACTCTTGAGTGGATGCAATTATAATATTTCTGAACTTTTGGGTGTTCCCGCCAAGAGCAGTCAAGGGGAACTAATCAAGGCGAAAATATATTTTACGGATAATCAAACTCTGGAAGCCTACATAAAAGATTTGGGCATTCAACAGGATGGTAAAGTATATGTAGGTGGTTCATCCCTGAATTATCTTTATGATGCCCGGGGCAATATAGTAGGTTCCTATAATTACCAGCGAGTACTCTATATTAAAATTGTTCCCGAAGCTACTAAAGAATCGCCCTAATGGGTAAAGTTTGATTTGAAGGTATTCAATACAGGGGCATCGTTAGGAAAGGAAATCTGGTAAAGATGATGGAAATAAAATACCTGACTATAGAAGGTCGGCCTTCCTACGATATAAAAATAAGGAACGATCATGCTACCATACAAAACCTTCTGGATCACTTAAACCAATTTATTGAAGAGGGACTTATACAGCGTTTATGGTCTCCAGGACGAAGCAATTGTTATGGATGTGACCTCTGTTGCCACGAATGGGTTCCCTTGACTTCAATTGATGTGAAGCAGCTTATGGATATAAAAGGGATCGGTCTGATTGAGGCCTATAAATATTTATGGGTAGAAGCCCAGGAGCAGGTGCTTGATATAACCTTACGACGAAAAGGGGACGGCAGTTGCATATTTCTGCAATCCAATGGCACCTGTGCTATATATAATAAACGGCCTTTTGTATGCCAGACTTATATTTGCTGCCCAACCACTGCTCGGGCAGAAGAACTAAGAAGTCAAGTGGTTAATAAGGGTATGGATGACTTGATAAGGATCAGCTTGAAAGCTTTTGCCTCCAGGGGCCAAAATCTGCCTATAAACCGCAGGCGGAGTGTTCGGATCAGGCCAGAGGACTGGGGGAAGAACGGATTCAGCGGAAAAGAGGATTATAGCCAAGTAATGATGAAAAAGGTATTATCTTCAGATTTATTTAAACAAATGGTACTATAAAGATGGGGACTTAGGTGGGGAGAGGAGGAAGGACATGAGCAAGATAGTTACAGCCCGGTGCCTTTTGTGCGGTAAAAGCTATGACGTAACAGAGGATCATAAGGACTATAAGAAATTGCTGGAGCAGGAGAAGGATGGGCCTACCTTTGTGTGTGATTTATGCAATTATCGGGTCAGACACGAATCAGAAGATAAAAATAAACCCCAGAAGCCCATGTAGTTAGTGTTGGTTTAAGAAAAGAGGGATGTTTGTGCAAACCCTGAAAATCATGAAAGAAAATCAGGAAAGAATAGCTGCCCTGATCTTCTTGCCGGACAGTTTTGACTACCTGCTTATAACCTGCCACGGATTCAGGGGAAGAAAAGAAAACAGCGATCGTATCTGTGCCTTTGCCCAAGAAATCAATGAGCTGGGAATGGGGCTGTTAGCCTTTGATTTTACCGGATCAGGTGAGAGTGATGGGGATTTCAGTGATATCACCCTGAGCCGTCAGGTGCAAGATTTAAAAACAGTTATTGACTATGCATGCCATAGCTATCAAAAGCCGATTATACTGTTAGGCAGAAGTTTCGGGGGTAGTACCGTGCTGGCTGGAGGAGCAGAAGAGAGCCGGGTAAAAGGATTCATTCTTTGGTCTACGCCGGTGGAACTGCAGCAAACTTTCACCCGGGTTATGGAAGAGGCTTATGAACAGCTTATCCAAGGACGAACAGTTACCATAATTGATGAATCGGGGGACTATCATATTAAACCAGGCTTCGTAGAAGATTTTTTCCAGCACAATATGGATGATTATTTAAAAGATGTACATACTCGTCCGGTTTTAATTGTACAGGGGCAGGATGATAGTGTGGTAGCAGTATATAATGCTCGTTATATGTATAATAGGCTTTGTAATGCTGAAATGGTTATAGTTGATGATGCTGATCATCGCTTTGAAAACAAAATCAGGGATAGAGAGGAAATAACCATTAAGTGGCTGAAAAAACACTTTGTAAATGAGTAGAGGAGTGCGGTAAGATAGAACTAAGCAATATTGACAGTATCAGCGCTTATATTGGCCAATTTGGGGTTTACGGCCCATTGGTTATTAGTCTTTTGTTTTTTGTTCAGGCCATAGCGCCTCTAGTACCCTTTGCTATTTTAGCTGGAGTAGCAGGCATTATTTACGGTAAATGCCTGGGTGTTTTTATAGCCTGGATGGGAGCCTTGACTGGCACCCTTGCCATTTATTTTTTGGCCCGGTATACCGGAGTCGGTTTTTTTCAGCCCTGGCAACGAAAGTATCGATTGAAATTAGACCATATGAATTCTAAAACCATCTTTCTGCTCTTGTTAAGCATTAGGATTTTTCCAGTGCTCCCTACTCCAATAATAAACATTGGCTCAGGTTTAAGCGGAGTTTCTCCGACTATCTTTATTACTTCTTCGGCTCTGGGTATGATGCCATGGGCTATAGCTTATGTAGCTCTGGGCGATTATTTTAACCGGAGCAGGAATCTGGGTTTGAGCCTAGCGGTCCTGGGCAGCCTGTTAATAGTATTATTAACCGGAGTTTATTATCTGCGCCAGCGGGTCAGATTAATAGAAGATACAGGTGACAAATAGTTTTATCACATAACCTCCTCTGTAAATGGCATAAACCTTCAGCCTGGTCTAATTCATAGCCTGGTGAATACAAATATACCAATACAGGCAATAGCCCCATTCATTATATGTATAAACTAATACTCATACTCTGCCTGCCGATAAACAAAAGGGTGGAGGTGAACCAAGTGGAATATGGAGATTTAGTCATTGTGAACCATCCCCGGCACCCCTTTTATAATTATGTTGGGAAGATCGTGGGAAGGCGTGGCAAGAGAGCCCCTGATGACGTCTTGATGTTGGTTTTAATCAACAACAAATCGTATATTATACCCGAGTCGATGTTGAGCATTTATAGTCCCGGTGCAGCCAATTAAGTACCGCTGGGATTGAAAGTCCTAAACTTGGCTGCTTAAGTCTTTATAGTTATGCCTTGGAGCCGGGGCCTGGAGGAGATTTCTGCAAGGATAAAATAAGCCACTGAGGACAGGAGGAAAGATGTGGTACATATACAGCAGTGGGAAGAATAATCATTATCCCCTGGAGGTGGGTTATCGAGCCATTGACAGCGGGGAGATCAGCTATAATTATGATTTGGTAAGGAGTTGGTGCCAGGAAGGATGTGAGAGTTACGGCTCAGGAGGCTGTGCTCCCTGGGCTCCTCCCTTTTCAGCCCTAGAGATTGATTATCCTTACGGGGTGGTATTTTTTGCCCGCTATTACACCAAATATCTTCCTGCCACCTATGCCAGTTCCAAGATGCCCTATATGCAATACCGCTTTCCAGATATTATAATATCCGCTCTTTTTACCAGGCTGGGTTACCGGGTCCTGGACTCCATAGCAGAAAATATCCTGTTTTTAAACAGCGGTCATTGTATGGGATGCGGTTTGGCTATCTGCAACTATATGCGGGGATACCGGTATTGTATCAACCCTCAGCGCCGGACCTATGCCATAGGAGCTACTGGTATAGAAGCGGCAAAACTTTTACAGCAGGTTTTTGGAATCAAGCTGCAATGGTATATTAGCGGAGAAGAAAAGGTAGAAAGTATAAGCAAAGTGATGGGATTATTTTGTCAGGAGCGCCAGGCTCAGAATCGAATCCTGGATAATATGCTAAACAACCTGAATGCTCTTAGCTGTACCCGCTTTACAATTCCAGGCTCCCGGTACCAGATGATGGTTAAATCCCTTGCATATGACTTAATTCACTAGCTTTGAACAGGCTGATTTAGTTGTGGCCAAAGGACAGGCCAATTATGAAACCCTTAGTGGAAGCGATTATAAGGAAATATATTTTATATTGAAAATTAAATGTCCGGTAATAGCCCAAGATTTAGGTTGTGAGCTCGGATCCCTAGTAGTAAAACGAAATAATTTCCCGAATAATTTGCTTTATGAGATAATATAGGCAATACAGGCAATAACTGTTCCATCTGATGTAAGCGCTGTAACGTTTATGGAAAGAGGTGAAAGCTTATATATGCTGTAATTATGGCTGGCGGCAGAGGAGAGCGTTTTTGGCCCCTATCTCGTCGCGAGAAACCCAAACAGTTTTTGCCCTTGCTGGGCAGGCGTACCATGCTGCAGCTGACCCTAGACAGACTCAAAGGGCTGCTGGCTCCAGAGGATATTTATGTGGTAACTGATATACTATATCAGGAATTAGTGCAAGAACAACTGCCTGAGCTTAACCTAAGCCACATCATATGCGAATACTGCGGGCGAGATACTGCAGCAGCCGCAGGATTGGCAGCAGTTTATATACAAGACCGGGATCCGCAAGGGATCATGCTGGTTCTACCAGCCGATCATTTTATTGCCGATACGGAAGCTTTCCAAAATACAATCAGGGCAGCGGCCAGCCTAGCTGAAGGTGGGGAGTGGGTGCTAACCATTGGCATCAAGCCATATAGGCCCGAAACCGGATTTGGCTATATTCAACAAGGAAAACTATGGCAGGAGATAGAGGGTAGGCAAATATATGAAACCCGGGCTTTTCATGAAAAACCTGATTTGGAAACGGCTCTAAGCTATTTGGCTCAGACTACTTACCTTTGGAATAGCGGTATCTTTGTCTGGCGCACCGACTTGCTGCTGGGATTGATAGCCCAACATCTTCCCCAATTGGACCGAGGATTGCATCTTATCGCTAATAGCCTAGGCAGTAAGCAGGAAAGAGATATTATAAGAGAAGTATACGAAGAATTGCCCAAAATTTCCATAGATTATGGTATCATGGAAAAGTGCAGCCAGGTGCTGATAATACCCGCTTCCTTTGCTTGGGACGATGTGGGCAGCTGGGCGGCTCTGGAACGCTACCATAAGCCTGACACCAGGGGCAACATACTGGAAAGCCAGGGGGTATTTGTGGATACCAGTGAATGTATGGTTTATTCTCCCCAGAGAGTAGTGGCCACCCTGGGGGTGGAAGGATTGATAATCGTGGATAACCAGGACAGTCTGTTGGTTTGCAGCAAAGACCGGGCTCCGGAATTGAAACAAGTGGTGGAAGCTTTAAAGGCTGCCGGGTATAAAGATGTTATATAGAATTATTCAGGCCAAAAATTTTTGCTTAAGGAGTGAAACGCTTGATAAATCCTAATATTTTTAGATTGTATGATATTCGCGGTATAGTCGACCAGGATTTAACCGAGGATGCGGTATATAAAATCGCGCGGGCTTTAGCGGCCCAGGCAGCCCAGCGTGGCTGGAATAAGATGCTGCTGGGCCGGGACAACAGATTGTCCTCGCCCCGCTTAAGGGAAATAACGGTTCAGGCCTTATTGGATTCAGGCTGTGAGGTATTAGACCTAGGAGTGGTTGTTACCCCTATTTTCTATTTTGCCGCCCGGCATCTTAATGTTAATGCTGGCCTGATGATTACGGCCAGCCACAATGCTGCGGAATTCAACGGCTTTAAAATGCTGCTGGGGGAAACAACCATATATGGGGATGAGATTCAAGAGATACGCCGACGGGCCCAGAATAGCGATTTTGTTTCCGGATCATCCGGCAGCTTAAGGGAAGTTGATGTAATAGACGACTATATGGAAATGATAAAGGGTAAAATTCAGTTGGGACCCAAGCTCTTAAAAGTAGTAGTTGACTGTGGCAGCGGTACCGCCTCCCTCTTTGCGCCGCGCCTGTTCCGGGAGCTGGGTTGTGAGGTAGTTGAACTTTATTGCGAATCAGATCCTTCCTTCCCTTATCACCACCCTGATCCGGTAGCGGTAGAGAACTGCCAGGATATGATTAAGCTGGTCAAGCAGGAAGAGGCTGATCTAGGCATAGGTCTGGATGGTGACGGAGATCGCTTGGGAGTGGTAGATCGTGAAGGCAACATTATCTGGGGCGATATGCTGATGATTCTTTTCTGGCGGGAAATTTTACCACAATATCCCGGAGCAGAATGCATTGTAGAGGTAAAATGCTCTCAGAGCTTAATAGATGAGATTAATCGTTTGGGTGGTAAGCCTTTATTGTATAAAACCGGGCACTCTTTAATCAAGGGCAAAATGAGAGAAACCGGAGCTGTTTTTACCGGGGAGATGTCAGGACATTTGTTTTTCGCGGATGAATATTATGGATATGATGATGCCTTATATGCTGCTGCCAGGCTCCTGCGAATACTATCCCATAGTGATCAAGATTTGACCGGGCTGTTGGCCGATATCAACAAGTATTATGCTACTCCGGAAATCCGAGTAAAAAGCAGTGATGAAGACAAATTCCAGGTAGTAGAACAGGTCTTGCAGCATTTCAGAAGAATTTATAAAGTACTGGATGTGGATGGAGCGCGAATTCTATTTCCAGGAGGATGGGGCTTGGTTCGGGCTTCCAATACCGGTCCTGAATTAATTGTACGCTGCGAAGGCAACACTCCTGAAGCACTTGACCAAATAAGCGCTGAACTATTTGCCTTTCTAACTAGCCTGGGCATAAATATCGTCTAGTTGTAGGTAATAGGCATTAAGTTTATAGGTAGGAGCCTTCATTAAACCTGAATATTCTTTATGGTATATCCCTAAAAGGTTCCCTTAGAGGTATCTATCATGGTTTAAGCAATCGTTGATATAAGCCCATAAAAAAGGCTTTAGAGCTCATGCTCGTGGGCCCATTGGGGCAGCCACTGCTGATTAACACGGGGCTGGACTAATTTAGGCTAAGATAGCATGGGGCGGGGAAATATGCTAATATTAAACCAACATACATAATAGGCGATAATACGTCAGAGCTCGCCATTACTGCACTGCTATCCACCCATAGCCCAAAGCACCAGACTCAGCTTATAAGCTACAAGCATATCTGATCCAATTACCAAGAAAATAGGAGGTGACTCCAAGATGAATGATTGTTTGATTGTGAGTACTTATCCTCCCCGTAAATGCGGAATTGCCAATTTCTCCAAAGACTTAAGGGACCATTTAATACCATATCAGCCCCGGATACTGATGGCTGCCATGGAGGACCCCTTTCAAACTTATGATTATCCAGTGGAGGTAGTGTGGACAATACAGCAGGAGAATAAAGCTGACTATACTGCCTTGGCCCACTGGGTCAATCAGGAGATAGCGGTGGATATGATTATAATACAGCATGAATATGGTATATTCGGGGGGCCGGATGGAGAATACATTGTAGCTTTGGCCGAGCAGCTTAAAAAGCCTTTCCTGCTAGTAACTCATACCGTATTGCCACATCCATCCCAGAGGCAGCAGCAGGTTTTGAGTCGTCTGGCAGATTTGGCTTCCGGAGTCATATGTATGACCGAGCGGGCTCGAAGCCTAATGTTAGATATTTATGCAATAAAGCCCCAGCAAACTTTTGTGGTCCCCCATGGAGTGCCGGATTTTAGACCCCAGGATAGGAAAGTTCTTAAAGAGCAGCGTGGTTGGCAAAACCGGACTATTATTACCACCTTCGGTCTGATCGGACCGGGAAAAGGTTTGGAAATCGGACTCAAGGCCTTGGCCGGGGTGGTGGAGAAACATCCCCGGGTATTATATGTCATTGCGGGAGCGACTCATCCGGTATTGCTGAGGAATGAAGGAGAGCGCTATCGGGAAAACATAATGCAGCAGGTTAGGGATTTAAAACTGGAAGAGCATGTGATCTTTGAAAATCGTTATCTCACCAATGAAGAATTGGGAGATTATCTATACCTGACTGATATTTACCTCAGTCCTTATCCCAACCTGGACCAGGCGGTATCTGGCACCCTGGCTTTCGCCACGGGCACCGGACGTGCCATTATATCTACCCCTTACGAATATGCTCGAGAATTGCTGGAGGGGGGAAGGGGCTTGCTTGCTGAAAGGCCTGATGCTGACGCTCTGGCCGGTTTATTGGACTGCCTTTTGAGCAATCCCAGCTTGCAAGAAGAGCTGGAACGAAAAACTGCTGAAATGGGGGGTTCCTTAAGCTGGGATAGTGTAGCAGCCCTTTATCATAAGATCAGTCTGGAAATACTGGAGCGATTGGGGGCGGGGCAGTTAGTACTCTCAAAAGAGCCATGAATATAGATACTAGTTTCTAAAGCATGGCAACTCAAAAAGAAGCCAGTTTGCTTCAAAGCTGGCGTTGCTTTAATTAATCAGGTTTTTAGCTTTCCCGGGATTTCCATTCTTGTGCTTGAGTCCTCCGTGCAAAGTTATATTACGCGGGTTTGGATGCATAAATATCCGCGCCTACCATTACAAAAGTTGAAAATCTATATGGCTAGGGGCCATTACCGGCGATATTCTTCCGGAATAAGCTCCGCCAGGGTAGCAGTAGCTACTCCTATATGGGTATCAGCAGCTCCGTAATATACCAGTATTTCATCATCATCCTCCAAAATTACTTTCTCGGAAGCCGGCACTGCTCCACAGGTAAATACAACATTGGGTACCCAGGAACCGGTGTCAGCCCCAATTTCATAGTCCATTTCCGGCTGCAGTATGCTGTTAGGGGAGCGGTAAATAAGCAACTCCGGGTTATTAAGATCTACCAGGATAACTCCCAGTCGGTAAACCAGCTGACGGTCAACCCCATGGTAAATCATAAGCCATCCGTAGCGAGTTTTAATAGGTTGAGTGCCGGCTCCTATTTTTAGTGAATCCCACATCCGCCCCGAACGGGGACCCATGATAATGGCATGCCTTTCCCGGGGAACCGGAAATTCCAATTTATCCAGATAAGATACCCATATACTGGGTTCAATCCGATGATAAATAACATATTTCCCTTGTATTTTCTCGGGAAACAGTATGGCGTCTTTATTCCAGACATCTTTAAAGGCCAATCCTTTTCTTTGCCAGCGGTCAAAATTACGAGCCAGAAAATCAGATACTTTTATGGAAGCTGCGGATATTTGGGCTATAACTCCATCATAAGCAGTATACATCATATAAATCTCATCATCGATGACAACTGTCCTGGGATCTTCACAACCTCGACTTTCTTTCTCAGTAGCTGGTGCAAATATGGGTTCTGGCATGCGTTCTATTATTTTGTATCCATCGCTTACCGCCAACCCGATTCGGGATACCTGGTCATCTCCATAAGCCCGGTATAGGATATAAACCAAGCCTTGAAGCCTTAGACAGGCAGCGTTGAGTACATATTTATTTTCCCAGTAATGCTCTTTAATAGGGCTGAGAATGGGATTGCCGGAATAGCGATGCAATTGCTGGGCTGGGGAATAGGCTATAGCTTCCTGGGCTACCACGCTTACATCTTTTGGCTTTATCCCCAAGAGGGTATCTAGAACATTTTCACTGGCTCTTCCTTCACCAATCAGCTGCTGAACGCCTGATTCAATGCCGCTAATATCATACCCCAGTTCTTTATAAATTTCTTCCAGCAAATCCTGGTTAAACCATTTTTCTTCCACATGACTGGATAGGGGAGTAGGCACTCCTTGCCCTCCTTTATAGTTGTAGCTGGCCCAACTCCAGGCTGAGAGGGGGAGAAAAGTACCGTCATCCAGTACCTGACTCAAACCGTAACTATCGCACATTATCCTTATAATTTCGGCTTCCTGCTTTAGACCTTGTTCCTGCAGCCTCTGGGCTAAGCCCCTAAAACTCTGGACCAGGGAGCGATGATGAAGGTTTTCAAAAATATTATGGGCTGAAAAAGCAGCGGTTTCATATCGTCCAATTAAGGAATTCCTTATCTTGTTTCCCAAATTTTTGCGTTCCCGAGCAAAGGTTCTCCACAGATGGGCATAGTTTTCTGCAATAGTAATATGACGGGCAATAAACAGACAAAAGCGTATACGTGGAAAATTTCCTCCCATGCCTTTGTTGAAAGGAGTAGCAACTATTCGGGTGGTAATTTTATTGAGATTGGATATATTTCCCAGACGAGCTATCTGACCGAATCTGGGGTCCAAGACAATATACTTGATATCCACTTCTTCCAGGCCTTCAGGGCGCAGGTTATCCAATATCCATAATAGTGCCCGATCCGAATATTTACGAGTCTCAATCAGGTTAGCCAGGCTTACTGTATCCCTGATATCCATTCCCTCCAATAAATCTCGTGTACTATGGTATCCGGCCGGAATCATAATATTAACCGGGGGGAATCTTACTACCATTTCTTTAAAGGTATCATCCCGGACTGAATACATTTTCTGATGAGGCAAGAGCTCAAAGAGGCGTTGCAAAACCTGGGCTACTCCTTCTTCGCTGTATAAATCACCGGGGAATAGAGTTTCCATAGTGTTTTCTAATTCTTGCATGTACTGGTGATAACGAATGCATATGGCAGAGGCTGGCGCATCGGCAGGTACTCCCAAAGATTGTTGAATTACATGTTCAAATCCTTCTTGATAGCGTTTCTGCAAACGGTTAAAAACTTCTTCGGTATATGCCGCTTTGCCACCCTTACCTATTACGGTATTAGGTAAAACAATGGGTATTCCCGGTACATATTCCAGGTAACGAGATGGAGTAAGGGGAGGTGTAACTTCCAACAGCTTGGTTTTCCATTTATCCAGGAAAACATCTCTGAGTTGTAGAAAAGATCTATGTTGTTGGGCTTTCACCATTTCAGCCTCCATGATCAGCAAATGACTGAGATCAAAATCCCTAAGACCTTCCAGCTTTTCCCCTAAAAGCTGAATTTGCATAACATAACCGGCTATTCTACCGTTAAAGGCGGTAGTAAGAGTGTTTAAAATGTCATCTCCCTGCAGTTCCCGGTTAAAGGAGTACTCAAATAGCAGGGAAAGAACCAGTTTAGCCCAGTTCTCCGATTTGAAGCTAAATTCCCGGCTGGGAGCCAGAACCGAGTTTTGCAGGTCTTTATACACATGTTCATCTACCGATGCTTCATATACTGGGGCATACTGATGAAAATTTCGCTTAAAGAACCATACCAGTCCCTCAGCACTGAACCTAACTTCCATAGGTTCTTCCTCATTTTTCATCCCATGTATATCCGGAGCCCGAAAAATAACGGGCTTTTTCAACCAGTGGTCTTCATCTCGTTTAATGCATTCAAACAGAGCCCAGGCTATTTGTTTAAAAACATAATTCACTTTTTCCAGGGAAAAAGGCTCCAGTTTGGCTCCCAGGTAGACTTCGCACAGGTCTTTCTTCCAACTCATAACCCGGGTAATTATCCAGGGATCAATGCCATAGCTTCTGGTGATTTCGGGCCAGAATTTCAATTCCATACACAAATCTTCTACTAAATTTTGCGAAAGAGCATACATTCCACTTAAAGATCCTTCGATACGAAAACCGTAAAAATTCTCCAGCAAGGGCTCTACAAAAAAGCTATTGATAGAGTTATCAAAATAGTGCTCATGGTAGGTGGCAAGCACAAAATCATATTTTAATCCCAGTGGTTCTATTATCCTGTTTATCCAATCTGCCTTTAGTCCTCGATCTTGATCTTGGATTAAATCCGCCGCCAGAATCAGCAGGTCGGAGCTAAGATCATTGGCTATTTCTAGCATTGCTCTAATGCTAGCCCCCCTGCCGTTGCCGCCAGGCGACATCAAGAATTCATAGTGGGGAAAGTGAAAATCCATACTTTTTATGGCGGCCAGAGCCTCAGCTCCTTCCGGGTCACCAACGCATAAAACCAAGGGCTTGTGGTAGTTTTCTATACCAAATAGTGCTTCCTCTATAGTTCTTAAAATAAGGGGTAAGGTATCTTTTTCATTATAGAAAGGAACCCCAATTATTAAATCAGCCTGGTAAGATACTAAATCCTGCCAAGCTTGATTCAAACTTTCATTAAACAGAACTTCACTTTTATCTTTAAGATCAAAATCCTTTGGGTTAAGTTGCATCATTACACCCCTCCCTGTAGATATAATTATACGGGGAAAACAGCTAATATTCCAGGTATTAATGTATACCGAATCGTATTGGAGGACCGCAGCCCTCAGCAAAAAGACCTGAACAGTTTAATGTTAATATTCTTGGCAGTAGGGGCCATCCTAAGCTCAAGTTTCTATGGTCTAGTACTTTCCATTGCTAAATCCATAGTTGACCAGCAGGGAGGAAGAATATATGCTCAGAGTAAGGAAAAAATGGATGCCATCAGGAATACTCCTGTTGCTTAAGCTTAAAATGATCAGTTAATTATTATTCAGTCATAAGTTTGATAACCAGGAATAAGCAAGGATTGGAAGGATGAGAGAAGGAGGTATACAGAAATTGAGTGAGATAGTTTTAAAACCAGTGGGTATAGTGTTGTCGGACTACCAAGATGCCCAGAATATGCCCATAGGAGGTACTCCCGCAGTGATTCAGGTATATCCGGAATATCAGGAAGCCCTGCAGGGAATTGAAGAAAATTCTCATGTATGGATTTTAGCCTGGTTCCATAAAGCTCCCCGGGATCTGCTGAAAACTTCTCCTAAAAAGGTTAACCCCAATCTGCCTGAATATGGGGTTTTTGCCCTGCGTGCTTATGGGCGTCCAAATCCAGTAGCTATGTGCCTGGCCCAACTGGATAAAGTGGAAAACGGCAGGCTTTATTTGCAGGGACTGGATGCCATAGGGGGTACACCAGTAATCGATATTAAACCCTATTATGAAAATGACATAGTGTTTTCCCCGGATACTCCGTATATCATGGGCAAAAATCGGGAAATTCGGCAAGACCTCATGTTCAGGCATGCCCGGGTGCATCATCGCGAAGAATGCCGGGACTTACATCTAGCTGTACGTATGGCTGCTATTGCAGAAGAATACTTGGGAAAAGTAATGTCGCCTGAACTGAGGGTTACTGTATTGGGATCCCTTTGTTTGGGAGATTGTATCCAAGGCATTACTCGAGCCAGATTATCTAATCCACCGCGCTTTTCTTTTAACCTGGAACCGAATATATACCAGACTATATGGGTTAGGGAAGAAAAAACACTAAATATTACCCTGAAACCAGCTTATGCAGAGAAGGAGATAAATACCCTTTCCGATCAGGAAGTATTCCATATAGAATTGCTCTAAATCTGGTTTAGTACCTGGAATGATGAGGTAAATTCTTTGGGGGTGCAAGTTGGCCTAACAAACATCGTAGTAGTTAGTAAAGATAGTTGGGAGGATACAATATGAAAAAAATTATTGCTCTAATGTTAACTGCCGTATTCTTGTTGATAGCCCCTATTGCTATCCAGGCCCAGGTTTCCAACCAGGTCTTTATTGATACTAAAGGACACTGGGCAGAAAGTGAAATTGACCTGGCCTATAATCAGGGTTTGATGCAAGGCATGGGGGTTGATCAGTATGGATCTAGATTATTTTCCCCTGAGGCCTATGCCAATAGATTCCAATTAGCGGTGGTAATGGATCGGGTCTTTGATTTGGACTACGGAAATATCCGCTTCATTAAAGAACCGTCCGTAACTGATTATTATTATGATGTGGAAGATGGGGAATGGTATTCGCAAGCACTGCTATTAGGGGCGGTGAATCACATCTTATTACCGGTTGATGCCTTTAAGGGAAGTCAGAGCGTAAGCCGAATTGAGCTGGCCACTACTGTATATCGGGCTTTTAACGCCAAGGGAATTAGCGTACCCATGATAATGCTGATGCCCATATATGATGACACCGGGGATCTGAGCCAGGAAGAAAGTAATGCTATGGTCTTTGTCAGCAATACTGGGCTTATGAAAGGAAATGAAAAGCTCTTTCGTCCTTATGATCCCATTAAGCGGGGAGAGTTGGCTAAAGTACTCAACGGCTGTGTTGATCTGATGAAGTATAATCCGGCCCAGACTTCTCCGGATATGGACATAAGAGTGGAAGCAAAGACGATAGAGAAAAGCTTGGAGCTTATTGATATTGATATGCATATACCGGTCTTCTCCGGTTTACCAAATGAAGAAGTCCAAAAGCAGCTTAACCAGTTTTTCGAACAAGAAGCTCTGGATCGTCAAGAAGTCATGATGGCTGAAGCCCAATCCATGTCCGAGTATATACTCACTGAGCCTTATCACACTTATGCTTTGGTCAGTCGTTACTACAAATATGGGGTATACCAGGATATTCTCAGTTTCTATGTTGACTATTACTCATATACTGGAGGAGCTCATGGACTAACCGAAAGAAAGGCTTATAATTTTAATATTAATACTGGAGAAGAAATATCTTTAAGCGAGTTCTTTTTAGAAGACTATGACTATAAAGATATGATAAATAAAACCATACAGGAAGTAATTGACCAGAATCCGGACCAATATTTTCCGGCAGAATATGGATTCCAGGGCATCAGTGAAGACCAGGGTTTTTATTTGGAGAACAATTCCCTGGTTATATTCTTCCAGCAATATGAGGTTGCACCTTACGCAGCCGGCATAAGAGGATTTGCAGTTCCTTATAGGAAGTAACTGCTAAAAATGATTACCCATACCACTGCGTAATCTCGGGGAGTTTGCCAGGCAATGATCTGACAGTTGCATATTTAAGGCCTGCTAAAAGCAGGTCTTTCCATTTCTTTTTTGCTGCCTCCCGCGCTGGCGCTAGATCCGGAAAGGGTTGGGCGCTGCTGCATTGTACGCACGATATCTGTATTGATGCCGCAATATGAGTAAAAAGTCCTATATCGATGTTTGCCAAATAATGCCTGAAAATTGGACTATTAAGCCGGGTCCAGGCTTAAGCTACTCTTAATGGAAGAAGATGATTTTGGGGATTGCTATTTATTTTACAAACTAATAATATATACAATATAGCTCCGTTTTTATATAATCAGGTGGTGGAGGTGATTATTAGAAGAGACAGTGGGCAGAATAGGTTTTATTCTGGAATTACCATCTTGATAATTAATTTATTTAAAATACTTGTGATTATAAAGCATTTCTGGCTGGGATGTATTACCGGAAAAGAAAATGCTATGAAGATCTAATCAATTGCAGCTGAGTCTTAACAATTTATTTTCTCTGGCATTATTCGGGTAAGTTACTCCCAGTTCTTGTGTTCTATAGTCATTTTTTATCCAATTCCGGGCTTTCCGTCGCTGTCTGTTACAATATAACCTCAAATACATTAAAACAGTTGTCTGGACTTCAATATTTACTAGAATTATAGCAGCTGATTATACTGTGAGACTTGATTTATGAGGGGGAACATAAGTCATTATGGAGTATAATGCTTAAATTCTGTATTGGATGTTCATGTCGGTTAATGGGAGTAATGAGAGGAGAGAAAAAATGTTTGGATTGAGTCTGAAGCAGGCTATTGGAGGTATTGCAGGGATAATTATTGGAATAATTGTCTCCCTGATCAACCCCCCGGCCTCCTTGGATACCAATGCAATGATAGCATTAGGTATATTCGTTTGTGCAGTAACCTGGTGGATTGTGGAGGTTTTGCCCGATTACGTTACCGCTATTCTAATGTGTTCTGCCTGGGTAGTACTTGAGGTAGTTCCTTTTACCACTGCCTTTGCCGCTTTTTCCGGCACTACTTTTTGGTTATTACTAGGTGCTTTAGGTATGGGAGTGGGAGTGGCTCAGAGTGGGCTTTTAGCTCGAACCGCTCTGATGGTTATGAGCAAATTTCCTGCTACCTATAAGGGCATGACCACGGCCATTTTTGCTGTGGGTGTCATCCTCAACCCTTTGATCCCCAGCGCAACAGCCAAGGTATCCATTGTAGCCCCCTTCTCTAAAGCCATTGGAGAACAATTAGGGTATGAAAACCAGAGTGAAGGTATGGGAGGGCTTTTTGCCGCCATGTTTATGTCCCTGGGCGTGCTCTACCCTATGTTTTTAAGCGCATCTTTCTTTAATTACACCTTAGTAGGGCTCTTGCCTCCGGATATTGGTTCTACTATTACCTGGATGTCCTGGTTCTCATCCAGCTGGGTGTGGGGACTGGTAGTAACGGTAGGCGCATATTTTGCTATACAATTATTGTACAAGCCCAAAGAAAACCTAGAAATGGACCATGGCTATATCAAGGAACAACAAGCCGCTATGGGACCCATGAGCAAGCACGAAAAAGTAGTCTTGATAATATTAGCCATTTCTCTAATAATGTGGATGACCGAGAGAATGCATGGGGTTTCGTCCACCATAGTAGCACTGACTGCCTTATGTCTTATGTTGGCTTTTAAAGTATTTGAGCGCACTGACTTTCGCTCCAAGATTGCCTGGGATTCAATTATATTTATAGGTGCCATCATTAACCTGGCCGCCGTATTCCCCGCCCTGGGCATCGACAAATGGATGGCCCAGATGGTAGGCCCGTATATATTCCCTCTTATGTCCAATATGTATGTATTCGTAGTGGCCTTAGCTGTCTTACTGTTCTTCCTGCGTTTTGTTCTGGTATCACAAACTGCCACCTTAACTATTTTTGTGGTATTATTAACCCCACTGGCCATAGAAGCAGGCATTAATCCCCTGGTAACATCATTTGCAGTCTTGTGTTCAGTTAACTTATGGAATGTTATCTATCAAAATACCACCTTCCTGGCAGCCAACTATGCAGCTCATGGGATGATCAAGCATTCCCAAACCATTAAAATGTCAATAGCCTATGCGGTCCTGAATATAGTGGCCTTACTGGCTTCAGTACCTTTATGGCAGATAACCGGAATGATTCCATAGAATATATGACCCTACTCGGGTATAATAGACCCCAATATCTGACCAAGCTGGTCGCTTAAACGGTGGTAGAATCCTAGGACCGCTCTATTATTATAGGGCGGTCTTATTTTACGGATAAAACCATGGGCTATGTATGAGAAATGAAGAGCTTTAGCGGCTGGCCAGAATAAAACTTCTCCCCAAGCTATTCCAATGCGGGACCGCAAAATGAGCAAAGGGAGAGACTATTTGACGGAAGCAATTCCAGATTACGGCTTCGTGGTTTTTGTGATTAAGAAATGGCCGCACAATTATATTATACTAATGAAGGAAATTATTACATTTTCAAGAAATACTATGAAATAGATGATATTACTGAAAATGGTTAATCAGAAGAGGTTTGATATGAAATTAAGTGAAATCATGAGTACTGATCTAATGGTTTTAAAGCCTTCCCAGACCATAAAAGAAGCCAGCCAATTGTTTTTAGACCAGCAAATCGACGGGGCTCCGATAGTAAACGAAAAAGGAGAACTGTTGGGATTGCTAACCAAGAGCCATATATATCGGGTATTGGCTCAAGATCTTAATCCCCACACTCCAGCGGCAGCTTTAATGAAAAAGGATCTTGTTCTGGGGTTGCCTGAAGAGCAAGTAATAGATCTTCTGAATAGTAAGGTAGGACGCCTGCCGGTGATGGAGGGCAAGCTGGTTATTGGGATGATTACCAGAACCGACCTGGCCCGAGCCTATTTCAATTCCTTCACCGCCATGGCTAGCGAATTCGCCGCTATATTGGACTCTACCCATAATTTAATTGTATCTACAGATAGCAGTGGCAAAATTAGTGTATTGAATCGAGCTGCAGAGAAATTCCTGGGTTTAAAGAGCAGTGAGGTTCGAGGACAGGATATAAAGGAAGTTATCCCTAATAGCGGACTAAAGGAAATTCTGGATACCGGAGTTAGCAAACCGGTGCAGAAAATAGAGCTCAAGCATCGCAGCTTTATCTCCAATCGCACCCCGATTAAAAAAGGCGGCAGGATAATGGGAGCGGTAGCGGTTCTTCAGGATATATCGGAATTGGAGAGCATATCCAGGGAGTTAGAAAACGTAAAAGAATTGAATGCTGAGCTTGATGCCATAATAGAATCTTCCCATGATGGTATATATCTTACGGATGGGGCTGGAACTACTCTGCGCTTAAATGAAGCTTTTGAAAAACTGACCGGATTTCCCCGAAATGAACTCTTGGGCCGCAATGTTGAGGATTTGGTTAATGAAAAAGGAGTGGTTTCGGTTTCGGTAAGTGCGCTTGTATTGCAAGAGAAAAAACCCCAGACCATTATACAGAAGACTATAACCGGCGCCACCGCCTTAAGTACAGGGACTCCCGTATTTGATCGCAAAGGGAAAATATTTCGGGTAGTCTCTAATGTGAGAGAAATAACCGAGTTGATGCGTTTGCAACAGCAACTGGAGCAGGCGCAGGGGTTGAGTAAACACTATGAATCCGAGCTGCGCTCATTGCGGATGCAATATTCCGGCTCAGAAAAACTAATTATCTGCTCCCAGAAAATGAAAGAATTGCTGGAGACCGTAATCCGCCTGTCTCAGGTTGATTCCACCGTATTGATAAGTGGAGAATCGGGGACCGGAAAGGAGCTTATTGCTGAGACCATACATAAAAACAGTCCACGAAAAAATGGCCCCTTCATTAAAATCAATTGTGGGGCTATCTCCCACCATCTACTGGAAACCGAGTTGTTCGGATACGAAGATGGAGCTTTCACGGGAGCCAAAAAAGGTGGGAAGGCCGGGTATTTTGAACTGGCCAACGGAGGCACCCTGCTCCTGGATGAGATAAGTGAACTGCCCTTCAATTTACAGGCTAACTTGTTGCGGGTGGTGCAAAGCAAAGAACTTATACGGGTAGGAGGGGAAAGAACCATACCTATTGATTTACGCATTCTGGCGGCAACCAATCGGGATATACTGGAGATGGTAGAAAAGAACGAATTTCGGCAAGATCTATATTATCGATTAAATGTAGTTCCTATTGAGATTCCGCCCCTTAGGGCCAGAAAGGAAGAGATTCCCCTTTTGCTGGCCCATTTTATCAAGCTATTCAATAGAAAATATAAGATGAATAAGGTATGGTCCAACCATGTGATTGATATACTTATGGAATATGATTGGCCCGGAAACGTTAGGGAATTGGAGAATCTGGTGGAGAGACTGGTAGTAACCATAGCCGAGAATGTCCTGTGCCGAGAACACTTGCCCTTGCATTTAAGAAACACTATTCATCAACCAAGTCATCCTCAGATTTCTGTTTCAGGGATTATGCCTCTGCGGGAAGCGGTGGAAGTAGTGGAAAAGCAGATTTTGGAACTAGCCGTTGCCCGTTTCCAAATTACCCGGGAAATAGCTCAGGAACTAAAGATAGATCCTTCAACCGTTCTCAGGAAAGCAGCTAAATATGGAATAGCTCTGGGTGAGCACAAAATATGAAACTCAGTGCTGCAGGGCTTTGCCTACCAAGCTTGACACCCGCTTTAGCCGCTTTACAGCCTGCTCCAGGCAGTTATCATGTGCTGTGCAAGCAGGCTTTACTTTCACTTTTGCAGTGCGGTCTTATATAGTACTGCCGCTGCTGAAAAAGCCACGGCAAAATTGCCGTCCCCCAATGTCTGTCCAGTTGGCAAGACCATTTCAAAAGGGCCCTAAATATTGGCTGATGCCAAATACCGCCAGCGAAAGAGCGCAAGCTTGCAGTATCCTACTGCAAACTTGCGCTCTGGTATTTTTTTCTCACTGCTGAAATGCCTTGAATTGAAAAAGATAAATGACCTTAAGGCCTGATTTTGGGCCTTCTTAACCCTGGCATGGTTTTTGCGCTTATGTTTAGTGAACACCATTAAGTTAAGCAGCAAACAGCAATATCTATTCAGGGGATGGCAGCGAGGTAGTTGTAAGCGGGCTAATGCTTTTTTGAATTAAGGTCAGACTCAAATTAGAGCCTAGGGCTATTTTGGAGAGGAGGATTTAGTATGAGAAGAGTTGTGGTGCTGGGTGGGGGACATAGTAAATTTTGTTTTAACTCGCCCAAAACATCGGTAGAAATGTTATCAGAAGTAGCTATGGATGCCATTAGGGAATCAAGTTTAGAAGCCAGAGACATTCAGGCGATAAATGTGGGCAATGTGTTGGGAGACTTTGCTGAGGGGCAGGGAATGGTACAGTCATTTTTTGCTAACGATATTGGTTGTTTTAATGTGCCGGCTACCAGGTTTGAAGGGGCTTGTGCTTCAGGCAGCATAGCTTTGCGAGATGCCTTTATATGGGTAGCTTCCGGATATTATGATATTGTCTTGGTGGGTGGGGTGGAAAGGGCAACGGCCATGGGAACTGCCTTGGCTACCAGAACCTTTGCCATGTTTGGGGACAGTCGTTACGAGTTTCCAACCGGATTCACCTTTCCCGCTGCTTTTGGTCTGTTGGCCCACCTCTACGCCCACCGTTACAGAATACCGCTGGAGCGGCTGAAGGAACAGATGGCAGCGGTCTCTGTTCAATCTCATGAATATGCTATGAAAAACCCCCATGCCCAGATTCATAAGCAATTGAGCAAAGAGGAGGTTCTTAAGAGTTTCATGGTTACCACTCCTATACAACTGCATGATGCTTGCCCCTTCTCGGATGGAGCAGCTGCAGTTGTCCTGGCTTCAGAAGAGGTAGCTAAAAAACTCACCAACCAACCGGTTTATATTAGCGGAATTGGGCAGACTTCCTCCGGTAAGCTAAGTTCCCAATACCAGTATTTACCCCGGCTTAGAGCCAGAGAATTGGCTGCAGAGCAGGCTTACCGAATGGCTGGCCTTACTCCTCAGGACATTGATGTTTGTGAACTACATGACTGTTTCAGTATTGCCGCTATCATTGCCGCCGAGGGACTGGGTCTATTTGAATTCGGCACCGCCGGGGAAGCTTGGGAAAGAGGAGAAACCAGGCTGGGAGGCAAGATACCCATTAATATGTCGGGAGGCTTAAAGGCCAAAGGACATCCCATTGGGGCTACCGGAGTATCCCAGGCCTATGAATTGACCCGTCAGTTACGAGGACAGCTGGTCGAGCAAGGAAGACAGGTTGATGAAGCCAAACATGCACTTATGGATACTTTGGGTGGCGATGGAGTACTGGTCAGCATTATCTTTTCAGCCGCATAAAAGAGGGGGGTTTAATATGGAATACAAAGTGATTTTCAAAGATTATAATAAAGCACTAAAGCGCAATAAGCTATTAGGCTTGAAGTGCAATGATTGTGGGACAGTAACCTGTCCTCCCATGATGGTTTGCCAGGAATGTGCCGGAACCAATCAAGAGGTGGTGGAATTAAGTGGGAAAGGCCAAGTGCTTACCTTTACTACTTCCTATCTGAATTCCGAGGGTCGGGAAAACGAATTGCCTATTACCATAGTAATGGTCCAACTGGATGAGGGGCCTTGGATCATGGGCAATTTGGATGATGTTGATCCTAAGCGGGTAAATATGAAGCTGATTGGCAAAAGAGTCGGCTTAGGACATAGAGTATTCCCGGGCGATAGGTATTCCGCCGGTGAAGCTGCCCGGCCGGTATTCAGTTATATAGAACAGATAGAAAACGTTTGATGAATGGTGCAATTCATAAAGGGGGAGATATTTATGGCATGGAAAAAGGAATATGAAAAAAAGTTAATAACTTTAGAGCAAGCGGCACAATTGGTTCAATCCGGGGATGTAATTGGTACGGGTTTGGCTATTGGAGCCGGCTCAGCTGATCTATTCAACGCCATATTACATCGCTACCAGGAATTGCAGGGGGTAAGAATATTGGATACTATTGCCTTGTACCCTTATAAATTCTTGGATCCTGAATATATGATGCAATTAGACGGTCATATTAATTATATACCAGGTTTCAGTATTGCCACTGGCCGGAAAATGAATAATACCAAGCAGGCTGATTTTTATCCGGTTATGAGTTCAGACCTGGCTCAGAAAACCTGGCATAAATCAGATGTATTTATTGCCATGGTCACTCGACCTAATGACCAAGGCTATGTGAATTTAGGCCTGACCAATTTCTATACCATGGAAACCATTAGAAATGGAAGAGCAGCGGGAAAACAACGAATAACCATAGGAGAAGTCAATGATCAAATGCCAGTAATATACGGGGATAACTGGATGCATATCTCCGAATTCGATTATTTTGTAACAAACTCAACCGCCATACCTGTTTTTAGCCGGGGTACCCCCGGTGAAATTGATAAGAGCATAGCTGAGTATGTACTGGAGTTGATAAATGATGGGGATACCATTCAGATGGGAATAGGTGGCATACCTGAGGCCGTTGTATGCGGTTTAGAGGGCAAACAGGACCTGGGAGTACTAACCGAAATGTTTCCCATCGGTTTGCCGCAACTGATATCTAAAGGTATAGTTACCAATAAACGCAAGCCATTTCATAAAGGGGTTACGGTAGCTACCTTTTGTATGGGAGACCAAGAAATGTATGACTATGTCAGAGAAAATCCGGCCTGTGAGTTTTATCCATCTTCATATACCAATAACCCGGGTTTTATTGCTCGGCATCCCAACATGATAGCTATGAATATGGCCTTGATGATAGATTTGAGTGGCCAAATCAATTCCGAGGGAGTGGGTCATACTCAAATTAGCGGATCCGGGGGGCAGTTGGATTTCATGATTGGATCCTACTGGTCAGAAGGAGGCAAGGGCATCACCTTGCTCAGTTCCTCCCGAGTAATGCCAGACGGCTCACTGCGTTCTTCTATAGTTCCCGAGCTGCCTTTAGGGTCCCCGGTTACTGTACCCCGCACTTATGCTCAGTATGTAGTTAGCGAATATGGCATAGCCAATCTCAGGTATAAATCCCGCACTGAACGAGCCAAAGAACTGATTTCCATAGCCCATCCCCAACTGCGAGGAGAATTGCGGGCCAGTATGAAAAAGAATTTCTACCCCTTTGCCAGTATTAAATAGATATCATGGAGGAGGGTATCTTGATTTATCCTAGAGTGATTGGTTTTTAATAAAGTAAATCACATTACTGATTCCAACATTTACCACGACCGCCTTCCCATAAGGCGGTCGTGGTAAATGCTACCATATGTTCTTAGTTCTTGGTGTCATTGCGGGAATTCAATCACTATGGTCAATGATTAGCCTTGACCAGATATATGTCGAATTATGCAAATTTCTGATGATTAGATAGGAAATTTATCAAAGGATGTAGAAAGGTTAAATAGTCCCTTTGGTGTAAAACTAATCTGGGAGTGAATCAAATGAGAAAGCTATTATGGAAGCCCTCTGATGAATATGTAAAAAATACTAATATGTATGCTTTTATGGAGTACGTAAATGCCAAATTGGGACTGGCCATCGATGATTACCAGTCTCTTTATAAGTGGTCGGTTGATTACCCTATCGAATTTTGGGACACACTATGGCACTATCTGGATATAAAAAGTTCTCGGCCTTATTCAAATCTAGTCCATGATTTATCAGAATTTCCCGGAGCTGGCTGGTTCATAGACGCAAAATTAAACTATGCCGAGAATATGCTGCGCTTTTCTTCCAGCCTGGATCCGGCTATTATCTTTCGGGGTGAAAATCAAGTCCGATCAGAGATTAGCCATAAGGACTTATATAAACAGGTGGTAGGCCTTGCTGAAGCCCTGAGGCAAGAGGGAATAAAAGCAGGGGACATAATCGCGGCCTATATGCCCAATATGCCTCAAACAGTTATCGCCATGCTAGCTTGTTCAGCTGTAGGTGCGGTATGGTGTTCCTGCGCTACTGATATTGGACCCCAGGCAGCCATTGACCGGTTGGGCCAGGTGAAACCTGTGGTTTTGTTTACAAGTGATGGATATCTCTATAAAGGAAAGCCATTCGACGTTATAGAAAATGTAAAAGCAATTCTAGAAGGAATTCCTTCTATTAGAAGGGTGGTTATCTCTCCTTATAGGGGTGATAGTTCTATAATAAATGAAATTCCAGGTAGTGTTTCCTATGCAGACTTTCTGGTCAGGAATGCGGCGGAGGGTTTTGAGTTCGAGCAACTTCCTTCCCAACACCCTCTTTTTATAATGTTTTCATCAGGAACCACCGGCAAACCCAAATGCATGGTACAATCGGCAGCAGGTGTTTTAATTAATCAACTAAAAGAACTGGTTTTGCATAATGACATGAAGCCTTCTGACCGTATGCTTTATATCACCAGCTGCAGTTGGATGATGTGGAACTGGCAGGCTGCAGCTATAGGAACTGGTGCTTCAATAGTGCTCTATGACGGTAATCCATCCTATCCCGACACCAGCGCTATATGGAAGATACTGGAGGAAGAGCGGGTTACTATATTCGGGCTCAGCGCCAGCTATGTGCATACTATTATGAAAGAACAATTTTCACCTAAAGAAGCTGTTTCACTCCCGTATCTAAGAGCCATATCCCAGACTGGTTCGGTGCTCACCAACGAGGGATTTGAATACATTTATAAAGAGATTAAAGAAGACTTGCATTTTAATTCTATTGCTGGGGGAACTGAAATTAACGGCTGTTTGTCATCGGGCAATCCTATTAGTCCCGTTTATTCCGGGGAGCTTCAAGGCCCCGGGCTGGGCATGAAGATAAATGCGTATAATGAAAAGGGAGAGCAAGTAAGAGATGAACAGGGGGAATTGGTTTGTGAACTGCCTGCCCCCTCAATGCCGATAAAATTTTGGGATGATCCGGATGGCAGCCGCTATTTGGATGCTTATTTTAGAGTTTATCCTGGCATTTGGCATCATGGAGATTACGTAATGATACATTCCGATACCGGGGGAATAACGTATTTTGGTCGCTCTGATTCCATCTTAAAACCATCCGGGGTTAGAATCGGTACTGCAGAAATCTATAATCAGGTGGAAAAAATACCCCAAATTGCTGATAGCTTGGCCATTGGACAAAATTATAGGGGTGACCAGAGGATTATCCTTTTTGTTCAAACCCAAGAGGGGATTGAACTGGATGACGAACTTAAAGAAGAAATAGCAAAGGTTTTGCGAGTAAATGCTTCTCCCCGTCATGTTCCGGCCATTATTATGCAAGTGCCTGATATCCCCACCACCCTGAATGGTAAAAAGGTGGAAAGTGCAGTCAGCAATATTATAAACGGGCGCAAGGTCACTAATAGAGACGCCTTGGGTAATCCAGAAGCACTTGATTATTTTACCGGGATTTTACCTTTGTTGACTGAAGCGGATTAAAAAATTATTGCCATCATGCATCCTGCCCCTGGAAACGGATAAAGAAGCTCAACATTGATCTCTAGCTAGGCGCCACATAATCCCCTAAAGATTTAGATAAAATATTTAATCAAAGCGTATATTATTAATCCTGCACCCAGCAGGCTATACATTAGGATTCAGGGTGAAACCCGGTTGTACCAAGGTCTTTTTGGCTGATTCATTTCAATATCCTCCCTTGGGTAAAATAATATGGGCCAAGCTGCCAGACCAAGCTTTCTTGCGAAATTTCAGCCATATTAGAATAAGATTTTATTTAATATGGTTGCCAACGAAAGTCTTGGACCTGAATACGAATAGTATATCCAACTTATGCTTTGCCAGCAATATAATTATGCCATTATTCGAGAAAGAACAACAATTTGTAAGAATCTGCCCTTAGTGCTTCGATGCAGATGTATGGTGTATGGTGGGTTATAGGCTTTTACGAAAGGATATAAATATAATATATAAGTGTAGTATCATGAGAACCAGGGACAGAGGCAAGCTATTGATGTTTTTGAGGCAGAAGTTAAGAAATGGGGTGAGAAAATGAATTTTATAGGTAATCTTATCTGGCTGCTGATCGGTGGAATTATTGCCGCTGTTTTATGGGCTTTATCCGGTGTGGTTTTGTGTATAACCATCATAGGGATACCCTTTGGGCTGCAGTGTTTCAAGATCGCCGGTTTTGTTTTGTGGCCTTTTGGAAGAGAGATAGAACTGGGTCATTTTGGGGCGGGCGGATTGATCTTCAATATCATCTGGCTTATCGTTTTTGGCTGGGAGTTTGCCATTACTCATGTTATCATAGGTTTGATTTTCTGTGTAACCATCATTGGGATACCCTTCGGACTCCAGCATTTTAAATTTGCTATGCTGGGCCTTATACCTTTTGGAGCCAGAATAATCAGTGATAATTAGCTTTCCAAAGTATCAATATGGAGGCACAGTTTAGCTCAGACAAGCTCAGGTGCCCGCTCAGAAATAAGCAGTTCCCAAGATTTACTGAAATATTTTGGCTTCCACTTTATTCGCTTCATCATTTGCATGATGAAGCTTGTTTATGGCGGGGTTAACTCTGTGGAAGGGGAAACCTGGCCCAGTTTTCCTATTGCCTATTCGGCCAGCTCATGGAAAACAGGATCTCGCCCTGAGGGTTAGTGAGGGTGGCCTCCTTTATGCCATGGGCAGATAAATGCTTATACAGATTGTCAAAATGAAGTTGACGCAGGTCATTGTAATTAGAGTAATGATTGATTATGGCATCGGCTAGCCCTGGAATCTCCTGGCCGGATACCGGCATCCGGCAATATTCCCGCACGGAAGGAGCCCAATGAGCGCCATCCTGGGACTGTTCATAGTCGAGCAGCATATAATTGCCGTTTATATCCTTTTTATAGGTGATAGCTGCGGGGATAACTCCGCCCCCCACCTGATCCAGCACCTTATCGTAAAGCTTGTATCTGGCGCTATAGGTGGTGACAAAGACTCTCAGCAACTGGCCCTCTTCATAGCTGCCAAATATTTTGGGGGCAACTATAGTGAATCCTAGGTGAGGAATGGAGTTCTGTACTACTTCGGTAGCATAAACCAGTTTTTTGATGGGATCCTGTCCGTCATACTGAAAATCCGACAGGCTGGTCTCTTCTCTGATATCCAGGGCACGGTACCACTCCATGGGAGATAGAGAATTATTTGTTACGTTGTTGCGAATGCCAAGAAAATCCTTACACAACTGCATCATGATAAACCCGCGCAGACCCTCGGCATTGCCCTTTTCGAACTGGGCCAGCATATATTGCAGAGCTTCGTCTCCCCCAAATTTCTTTATATTTTCATATTCCTGCTCATGGGCCTGAATATAAGCATAGGGGCTGGAAGCTTCTTTAGGTGAAGACATTATTATGGATAGATTTTCTTCCACCAGCTTTTCTATCTTAGCTTCTTGGGAGGCTTTTTGGGCCAAGAAATCCTTAACCGCTGACTCCAGTTCTTGAGCTTCTCCCGTCCAGACTATCCCTGCCAGTTCCCTTAACTCTTTATTTTCAGATACCAGCAATAATGGACTGCCCATGCTGCAGGTTTCTTTCAGCCAACCATCTTCATCTATCTGCATACCACCGGCCAGAACTACTTTGCTCAAATCATCAGGAAGCAACCGGTATTCCAGGGCATAAACATGTATGGGGGTATCTGTCAGATCATCAAAACTCTTTATCAATTCCAGGCGGGTTATTTTATGGTCAATGATATTAACCTCCGGGTTTAATTCATAATTGGCAATATCCCGTTCCATTACTTTCCAGGCTAAACTGCGAATGGGATCTAATTCATCCTTTTCAGGATTCGTGGTGAAAACCAGTACTGATAGGCCAACTGCCAGGATAGCCACTATTATGACCCAAAACCTGGGTTGCTGGTAATTGATGACATTCTTAATCCGGGCCTTAACGTTGCTTTCCCCAAAAGCCAATGGATGGGCCAGCAAAGGAGCAGACCTACTAACTGATAGTGATAGCAGTGAACCTGAGTAAGCAGCTTTTACCCCTTTACCCAACCGGTTCAACACACACTCGTCACAGGACATTTCCATATCCCGGCTCATAAGGGAAAAAGACCACCAAACCAGAGGATTAAACCAATGCAAGATGAGTACCAAAAACGCCAAGGGTTTGATGAGATAATCCTTACGGCGGATATGGGTTTCCTCATGTTCCAAAATGTAAGGTAAATCGGCCTCCTCAACCCCTACCGGAACATAGATTCTGGGCTTGATAAAACCACAGACAAAAGCGGTGTCGATCTGATCTGATTCATAAATATTGCCCATCAGCAGGGTGGCGGGTAATAGTTTTTGTCTTACTTTTATATATGAGACTATACTGTAAGTGAGTAGTATCACAATTCCCAGTAGCCAGATAATACTTAAGACCTCCATTGCTGTAGGCATAGGGCTGAGGTTGGCTATACTTGCAGTCGACTGTGAAAAAGAATTTATGGTTTGCTCCGAGTTGTCCATACCCACTGGGAAGGAGGATGCTGGAGCAGGATTGAATATATTGGGCACATACGACAATGCACCGGCATTATTCAAAGGGTTAATATTAAGAAGACCTAGAAAACTAAGAGCAGAAGTGAAGGATAAGGGACATAGGAGCCTAAACAGAACCACCGCCCATAAGGCATAAGAGAAGACCTTGGGCGCTTTTCTTAAGAACATGCGCACCAAAACCACTCCCATAATAACCAAGGACGCGGTGATACTTATACCCAGTATGGTGGAAAACAGTTCAGGTAAGATGCTCATTCTACGGCCTCCTCAATAATCTTCTTCAATTCCTCGGCTTCCTGCTGGGATAGCTTGTGGTTGTCAAGGAAGGCGGTAAGGAATTGGGGCAGGGAGCCGTCAAATGATCTGGCCAAGACCGCTCTGCTTTCATATTTTTGTACATCTTCGCGTTTGACCAGCGCAGTAACTGTTGCCTCCCGGTTCTGAAGAATGTCGCGCTCACACAATTTCTTTAGCATGGTGTAGGTGGTAGATTTCTTCCAACCCAACTGCTCAGCACATAATCTCACTAGATCAGTAGAATTAATGGGCTCATTATCCCAAACCAGAACGGCTAATTTATACTCGGCATCAAACAATTTTAATTTTTCCATAAGGATTACCTCTGAAGGTTTATTGCGGTAGACCTAATTACAAGTCTACTGTAATAGCCCACACTTGTCAAGTATGGGGGTTCCAAAAGTTATTGTAAATTATGCAAGATTAATATGGGCATATTACTGTGCTGAAGCTGCCAGGAAACATTGGTTTCGAGTCGATGTACTATTATTTGTGAACAAGCCTATAATATAGACTTTTATCCTATGTGATTTTTAGGAATAGTTGTGTATCATAAAAATATCAAGTATTAGCATAATCTAGAATTGAAGGAGGTTTGTTAATGAGGAGATGTTCTGTTTATTTGATGGTTGCTCTCTTGATGACCTGCTGCATGGTCCTGGTCGGGTGTGGCAGCAGCGAAAAGGTCCCAGAGGCTTCATCACCGCCAGTAGCAGAAGAAGAAAAGGGCAGTTCTAACGAAAATGAATTGGAAAAAATCATGAACTCTGCCAAGGAAGTTACCGACCTGTCTTTTGAAGTTGAAAGCACTGTCACTGGAAGTGATCAAACCATGACCACGCACAGTAAGTATTGGATAAGCGGCAAGAAAATGAGGGTGGAAACAGAAACAGTTGGGATTACGTCAATTATGATTGCCAATGGGAATGGTGAAGCCTGGGTTTATAGTCCGACAGAGAAAATGGCAATGAAAATACCGGATATTGAAGTGCCCAACGATTTGCCCAATGAGTGGAGCGAAGAAGAGGATCTGGATAACTATAAAATTATTGGTCATGAAAAAATGAATGGATATGATTGTGTGGTAGTAAGCATAAGCGGAGATGAAGGTACCCTCAGTAAAATGTGGTTAACGAAAGACCAAGGAATGCCCATCAGAATGGAAACAGAATCAGCTGAAGGCAAGATTGTAGTTGAGTATAAAAACTACAATCTTGGAAAACAACCTGAGGATCTATTCCAGCTTCCTGCTGATGCCCAGGTAATGGATATGTCTCAATTGCCTAATATACCAGAATAAGGACAGGGAGGAACAAAAGACGAGTTAATCAAAGTCAAGCATAAGTTGTATAATCCTTTTACGCGGATAGCCAAGGCTATCCGCGTAAAAGGATTATACTTCCTTATCTATTTCTTCCAGCAAGTTTACATATAAAAGGAGCTCAGCGCGAGAAGTAATATTAAGTTTGGCATAAATGTGTTTGCTGTGGGTTTTGATGGTGTTTATACTTAGACATAATGTTTCTGCAATTTCTTTGGCAGTATATCCCTGGGCATAGAGGTCATATACTGAGAGCTCCGAAGGTGATAGTGTTTCTGTATTCCGGGCAAACTCATCCAGAAGCGTAAAGGATAAGTTTTTTTGTTTGGCTCCTTCATAAAGAGCTTCATTGCGGTTAGCCAGGAATTCTATTAGATTGTCTATTTCAGGTATTCTGGTTCGGGGAGCTTCCCTCAAGTCCTCTGATTTGATAAGCTCTAACCCTTTTGAGATGGGCTTTAAGAATCTTTTGCTTATTAATAGTGAAGCTATTATTCCTACTACAACCAAGAGCAACAGCAAAGATATTAACAGCACATTTAGGCGGGTTATAGATAGTACAATATCCTCTTCCGGAATCAGTATCGCTGCTATCCATTGTTTGTCAGCAAAAGCAGATCCTTCGGGATATAAGTGTATCGGAGTGTGGAGTCCCCAGAAGGAGATGTTCTCGCCCTGGTGGTAGGAGTAAAAAGCCCCCTTGGTTTGGGAAATGGTAAGGGGCGATTCGCTTTTGGACATTATTCTGGATGAATAACCTCCAGCTACCATGGCCTCCCGAAGGTTGATGGCTGAGCCGCTATGGGGAGCGAGGATATAGAACAAGCGACTATAATCGCCGGTTTGGGGCTTATATGACAGCTTAAATAGCATACTGCTTATGTCTAATCCACATACACCAAAAACATTACCCTGGGAATCAATTAGAGGCACTGAGCAAATCATGGTTTCTTCACTGGTTCCTGGCAAACTTAGAGCCGGAGTCCAATGATAGAGCCGGGATAAAGGAAGTTCCCGGTTAGAACGGGCTGCTTGAATGGGAAGATGATAATAGGAAGCGTTGCTAACATCAAATTCCATTTTCCACTGGGTATGCAGGGATAGTGAGTTGTTGCGTCCCAGGCTGGGAAAACCTCGCAGTACAATAATGTTAGGATGAGATGAATTGATTATATTAGGCTCCATGTTCTTCAAATACAAACCTGCTTTGGAGTTTTGCGAATTGTAAAGAGTGGGATTGACGGTGGCGTCCAAAATAAAGAAAATGCCGCTGCATTTGAACCTCTCCAGAGATAAGTAAGTAACATCAAATTGATCTGATATAATTTTTTCCAATTTATCCGGGTGTTTGGCTAATTCTGACACTGATATACCTAAGTCTTGCGCTTTTTGTTCAATATTACCTGATAATTCTTCGGAAAACTTGATGACTTGTACGGAAAGCTCACCATATTGCCCGGAGATCTGGTCCGAAGTATGAAGGAGTTCATTTTGGAACAATGTCTCTCTCTCATCCAGACCGGCGGTAAAAGTGCCGGTAATCAACAGTATAGCTATTACTCCCAAAATTATAGTAACAACCAGTACAATCAATAGCAGAAAAAGTCTGGTGTTCATGGAAATACCACACGTGGCTGAAGCGTTCAACTGCTTTATCAAATTTTGACCCTGCTTGTTGAATATGTTTTTCAATGGTCATAGCTCCATTACAAATTAGATTTTCGAAAGCTGGTTTATAAAATCATCAAAGGCAGCAGGAGCCATTGTTTTGTATGCGGTATTTTTATCACTTTCGGAGATATGGTTTAGAGATGCCCGTGAAGCTGCTGTTACTTCCCTAAGCTGGCTTTCATATTCCTTCTGCATTTCATCGATCCCATCGAACAGTGGAGGAATGCAGAACTCATATTCTTGTTGCATTATCCTGGCTGTTTGCAGTAGTTTCTTAATACTGTCATCAGACACCTTATCTATTTCCTGGGACATAATGTCCCCGAAGGCCTCTTCAGTTACCGGAAGATAGCCGGTAGATGAAACGAAGCGCAAGTTGTTTTCCGGGTTGGTAAACCATTTTAAGAAAACTGCGGCAGCGTATTCTTTTTCTGGGGTGGATTTGATCACACACATACCGGCACCTCTTTGAATAGCGGTCTTTTTACTGCCTTCAAAAACCGGGTAGGGAAGGATAGCCAGTTCAGCTGGTTCAGAGGTATTATCTGCATAGGTCACTGTGGGAGAGAAAAATGATACTCCTGCCGTTGATCCGGTCGAACATACTATATCACCAGTTTTTGCCAGGTCGGTAGCATAACCGTCAAAAACCGCGAATCGTCCTAAAACGGCAGATTGATAATAACATTCCCATATCCTTTTATACTGTGGTGAGGAAAAGCAGAAATTACCGTCATTGATGAATTTTACCCCCAGCTGTTTACAAGCTATCAGTGAAAAATTAAATAGTGAATCAGGCATATAGAACATTTTACCGTCATTTGCTACATCAGGTGTTTGTTGGTCAGTCCATTCATAATAAAGAGATGCAGTCCTGACAATTCCTTCAAAGGATTGTAGATCCTCCATTTTAGCTCCCGTGTCCCGGGCAAATCTATTGAATAATGTAGTATTAACAAACAATACTTCGGTTGACTTAGCAGTAGGGAAGACATAAAGACTGTCTCCGTTTATCCGCCCTTCTTCTAAAAAGTCCGGAATATAGGCCGATAATTCCTGGTCTGAAAACTGACTATTCAGGTCAGTTAACAAGCCTTTGTCAGCCAGAATAAGAGCAGTTTTAGGATAGGCAGTGGTGATATCGGGCAGGTTAGGGGCGCCTGGGTCTTTATGAGCTGCCATAGTAAGTTTTTCATGGAGAGTAGCGCTACCAGAAATAGAAGTAACATTAATTATAATACCTTTTTCAGTACCAATGCTTTCATTAAATTCATCTACCATATTGTCCATAGTCTCTTTAAGCTGACCACCGTAATTATGCCACAAATTAAGGGTAACAGGATCGGAAGGATCGATCTTTGCACCTTCACCGCATCCAGCTAATGTGGAGATCATTATTAAAATTAACAATATGGAAGCTAAGAAATTATTTTTCATATTTCATGCCTCTTTTAGTTTAAATTATTTGGCAAAACATTCTAATATAATAGTTTGCCATATCTGTACAAAACCCTTTTTTGACATCCGAAACCATACAAACTCACCAGATCACTCGTAAGGTGATTTTTCATCAGTCACCCTGGGGGTGATTACTTATGCTTTAAGCACTGGTATATTGAAAAATGTCAACATATAACTAATAAGGAGGTTCTAATGATGACAGATTTCCATGAGGAGACTAATCAAACTACTACATTCAGCTCAGAAGATATTGAAGGTAATAAGGTTATGGCAGGACTTGCCTATATTATTTTTTTCCTGCCTTTGGTGGCTTGCCCCAACTCACCCTTTGGCAGGTACCATGCCAACCAGGGATTGCTGCTGCTTTTACTGGGACTGGGAGGAAGCATTGTTTTGAGCATTATTCCGATAATTGGCTGGATGCTGCTGCCCTTTTTCGCTCTGGGAGTTTTCATTCTAGCTGTTATAGGATTAATAAATGGGCTTAATGGGAAGGGCAAGCCCCTACCAATTATTGGCAAGTACCAGTTGATAAAGTAGCCCTTACGGTTATCAGATGGGAGCATCACATCATAAGAAAAGAGGGATTATAAATGTTCAAAAAGGTAGTAATCATTTTACTGGTGGTTTTCATGGCAGTGGCGGTAAGCGGTTGCGGAGCTAAGGAAAAGATGGAGGAAAAAGTAGCCGAGTCAGTTGTTGAAGGAATAATCAACAAAGCTGTTGATGGAGATAGCAAGGTAGATTTAGACGGTGACAAAGTTAGCATCAAAGGAACAGATGGGGAAGAATTTAGTTTTGGAGAAGCCAAATGGCCTGATAGCGGTGCCGCCAAGCAGATTCCACATTTAAGCAAAGGTACTGTGGTTTCAGCCATGAATTCAGAGCAATACTGTATGATCATGTTGGAAGAAGTTAGTCAAGAGGATTTTGGTGGCTATTTGGAAGAGATAAAAGATCAGGGTTTTACTAATGATTCCTATGAGTTTACCAGTGACACAGCTTACAACTACAGTGCCAGTAAAGACGAGAATACCAAGATTTCTTTAATGTATGATTCAGAGACCAAGGCAGTGACCATCAATTATGAGATAAGCCAGTAGCTAAATATGCAACACAATTAGCCACTGGGATTCAGGACACAAGGGCAGCAGGTCTTGAGGCATAATTCAGGCCTGTGGTCCGTTAATATTTATGGAATTGGAGGGTTTAACATGCTAAAGAGAGTTATTGCGCTGATAATTGGCCTAATGCTGCTTATGCCAGGAATGGCCTATGCCAATGATGAATTTTCTTCTGTTACCTTGGATAAACCGGTAAGTCTGTCTGTTCGCCCAGGTGATAGCGGAGAATTATTCCTTCGTTTGACTCAGCCGGATAGTATAATGGATTTAATGAACGACAGTGAAGATGAGTTATGGCTATTATATGAATTGGATTGGAAAATCAATGACGGCCCCTGGCAATTTAACAAGACATGGAGTGGTACCAGTAACGTAGGCGTAATGGAATATTATGAAAGCACTTATGAGCTGTTTAATGTCTGCGGTTATCTAAATAATATCGGACATGATGAAAGAAACGCTTTCGATATACCTGTTTTCGAATTTTCTTTAAATCTAGATAGTTTTGACCTGCAAAATAACACCTATTCTTTTCGTTACCGCTATGTATACGAGTATGAAGATGGGGCAAGTTTCAGATGTGTAGTATCGCCCTATTCGGAAATAGCTTCCATAGGCAAGAATTCAGCTGCTCAAATTCCCAATAGTCTGGAGGCTCCCAAGAACTTAGCCGGTGAATTAAAGGCATATGAAAATGGTCAGCCCTATTTCCATTTCACCTGTACCATACCTGATAGTGTGGAACAGGCTAATCAACAGACCAGTGTCTGGACTAAACTGGACTGGAAAATCGGCGGTGGTCAGTGGGCTACCGAAAGCGGCGACATGCCCTTTGAAAAAGCAGGTAACATGCTGTCCGACGATTTAGATGTGGATCCCATCGATCAAGGCGGATGGGCTGAAGTAAACATCGAGCAGAATACCTATTATTTCCGTATGTATTTTGAGATGCAGAAGCCTGATGGTTCCTTCCTACGTTCTCCCTTCTCCAATGTGCTGGAGATTGGCACGCCGGCCTTTTATAGCAATGCCAACAGCTGGGCAGTAGCAGAGCTTGATAAAGCAGCCGATTACGAGCTCATACCTGATATATTGAAAGGTGCGGATATGACCCAAGCCATCAGCCGGGAAGAGTTTGCTGAATTGGCCATTCGGCTTTATGAAAAAACCAGCGGCCAAGCCGCAGCCCCGGTTTCACCCAATCCTTTTATTGATACCAACAATCCCCAAGTTTTAAAGGCTTATGCCGTAGGAATAACCCTGGGCACTTCCGATACTAGTTTCTCCCCCCGGGTTTTAATTAACCGGGAACAGTGTGCGACCATGCTTTTCCGTACTATAAAAGCTATTGCGCCAGAGGCTGATTACAGCATTATCGGAGTAGCCGATTTCCCTGACCAGAAGTATATTTCTGATTGGGCCGTGGAAGCCACCAAATATATGTCCAAAATTGGAATCATCAAAGGAGATACTAAAGGTAACTTTATGCCCAAGGCCATAACCACATCTCAAGAAGCGGTGGGATATGGTATGGCGTCTCGGGAAGCCGCGGTTTTGATGGCGGTAAGGACCTACGAAGCGGTACGGTAACAACTAGACAGCACCTGGGGGATCATATTCAAGGCTGATTTCCCCAGGTACAGAAATGCTCTACAGATTCCCACCCGAGATTAGGGATAGAACCAGTCTGGGACTTCGGCTGCCGGATCGGGCAAACACTAAGAAAATGAGAAAGCATAAAATTATTAAATAGATGTATGGTAAATACTGAAGACCAAAGACATTTTGGCATTATTGCTAAAATGTCTTTTAATTTTGCCACTGATTATGACTTGTTTTAATGCACTTTTTGGCTCTTATGTGGCAATAACACCAAAGACCCAAAATAATAAATTTTTCTTATGATAAAAGCCCAATAATTTAGGGGTTTTAGCAAAGAAGAAAATGGCATGCTTTTTGCATTAATTAACTAATAAGGGAGGTGGTGGAAAAATAGTCTTTAATTAGATTATAGATTTTTGGGGAAGGAGGAGGCTCACTACATGTAGTATTTGAAGAACTTAAAGTACCCGCCAGTAATCTTCTGGTAAGAGAAGGTCAAGGTGGGGAACTCTGCATGTAAACCTTAGATTATATGCAAAAATATTTTTTTGATAAGCACAAAAGCAACAAAGAGAATAAACTGGTATCTCTTAAAGAAGCCATAAGTACAATTAATGATGGAGATGTACTTTTTTTAGGATCCTTTGTTGATACCCGTAGGCCCATGGCTGCCGCTTATGAAATAGTCAGGCAGGCCAAGAAAGGATTAATTCTCTTAGCAGAATGTTCATTAGCTGAAGATATTCTGGTAGGAAATGGATGTGCTATAGCTTGGCGGGGTTGCTATACCGGGATGGCTACATTTGGGTTATCACCTGCTACTCTTAGAAAGATTGAAAAAAGAGAGTTCTTTCCAGATGAAATAGGACATATCGATATTATTCTGGGAAGCATGGCAGCTATGGTTGGAAGCCCTTTTGTGGCAACCTCTGCTACATTGGGCAGTGATGTGGTAAATGAGGAATACAGCAGGAATGAGTATCTCAAGAATGCAGCCGGCAATCCTGAAATGATTCCCCATCAAAAATTTGTGTTAATGGAAGATCCGTTTTATGGAAAAGGCACGATAAAATTGCAGCCCGCTATGCCCGCTGATGTAGCTATAATTCATGTTCAACAGGCTGGCGAAAAAGGAACGGCTAGAATTTTTGGCAGCCTAGGATTTGATCATTATTTTGTTCATGGAGCTCGTAGAGTAATACTTACAGCGGAGCAGGTGCTTCCAGAAGAATACCTGCGCCGTGATCCTAATCGTAACCAGATTCCCTGTACTGCTGTTGACATGGTGGTAGAAGTACCATGGGGAGGACATCCCAGTCAGGTTCAAAATTTCTATGATATAGATATTCCCTTTATAAAAGAGTATGTATCATCAGCTAAAACCGAAGACGGTTTTGCTAGCTGGATAGAGGAATGGGTAATTAATCTTGATTGTCGGGATAAATATCTTGATAAACTGGGAGCAGGTAGAATCCAAGGGTTAAGGACATTACCCCCTTACGGATATCGTCAAAGATTCAGATGATTGAGAAAGAGTGAAGGAGGATAGCCATGAAAAGTAAAGTCGTAAGCCTCAAAGAGGCGATACAGGAAATACAAAATGGAGATTGTATTTTTTTCGGTGGCATAGTTGAAGATAGACGACCGATAGCAGCAGTCTGTGAAATGATCCGTCAGCAAAAGAAGAATCTGGTACTGCTAGGAACCTGCTCTATTCCGGGAGATTTGCTGGCTGGTGGCCAATGTTTAGGCGCCTATCGGGGTTGTTATACATCCAATGGAGCCTTTGGCATATCACCTAATATAAAAAGATTGAGTGAATCAGGCAAGATTGTTATTGACGATATCGGTCATCTGGATTTGAGCCTGGGATTACTGGCAGCAATGGCAGGAGCCCCTTTTATTGCTACCAAAACCTGTTTAGGAACCGATGTGCTTAATCCCGAATATGACAACCTTAGTAAAGCCCGTGCCATAGCAAGAGATGCCAGAACCTTACCTGACAAGAAATATCAGCTTATGGAGGATCCTTTTTATGATATGGGTTTGGTTCAATTATATCCCGCTATTCAGTGTGATGTATGTGTTTGCCATGTGCAACAGGTAGGAGAAGAAGGGACTGTGCGTATAGACGGCAGTTTAACTTTTGATCATTATGCTGTTCATGCCGCCAAAAAAGTTATTGTTACAGCAGAACAAGTGGTACCAGAAGAGTACTTGCGTCGTGATCCTAATCGCAACCAAATTCCATGTACTTCAGTGGATATGATTGTTGAAGTTCCATGGGGAGGGCATCCAGGGCAAGTTTATAATTTCTATGACATGGATATCCCATTTTTAAAAGAATACGCTCAAGGATGTGTTACCGAAGAAGGATTTAACCAATGGGCAGATAAATGGATTTTTGATGCCAAAGATCATGAGGGATATTTAGAAAGACTTGGTGCTACCCGTCTGGAAAAACTTCGAAGCATTCCTCCTTATGGATATAAACCTAGAAGACAGGGAGGGATATAAAATGGCTGATAAATATGCAAAGATTGGTGACTATACTGCTGCAGAAGCAATGGTTATAAACGCGGCCCGGTTCCTAAAAAATTTTGATTGTCAAAAAGGCTTGATCGGAACCGGATTGCCCCTGGTAGCAACTCAATTGGCGAAATTGCTCTATAGTCCTAATATGATAATTTTTGTGGAAACTGGGCAGGCTGACGCTAAACCAGAGGAATTACCTATTTCAATTATGGATAGCCGCTTAACCTACGGTTCTTCGTGGCAGATGGGAGATCCGGAAGGACTGTTTCCACTTAGCCGAGGAGAAATTGATTTCGGGTTTATAGGTGGTGCCCAGATAGATAAATATGGGAATGTAAATTCTACCTTTATAGGTGGTGACTATAATAAACCGGCCAAAAGACTTGCAGGTACTGCAGGAGCAGTAGACATTGGTGTATTTGCCAAAACTACAGTAACCCTGATGGCCCACCAGAAACGTAGGGTGGTGGAAAAGGTTGATTACCTCACTACTCCCGGCTGGATGGTAAAAAAATGGCCCAGTGGAGAAATGGTAAGACGTGAAGAGATGGGAATGCAGGGCGGACCAAATGCCTTCATCTCTACCCTGGGCATTATGAAATATGATGAAGACAGTAGAATAATGTATGTTGATAAGATCTTTCCTGGAGTTACTCCTGATGACATAAAAAATAGTACCGGTTTTGATATTGATGTATCTAGGGCCAGTGAGAACGAGCAACTCTTATTGGAGGAAATAAAAATACTCAGGGAAAAAATTGACCCGTTGAATGTCTATGGCATGAGGTAAAAGAATCATAATATGGTGGCTCAAGAACCATACCTGATAATCGAAGATAAGAGGCACGCAAGCCTCTTGTCTTCGATGTTAACCGGGAAGAATCTATCTGAGAATACTACTCCTAACTTATATACATCAAACATTGTTTAGCCCAATTTTTCTTTCAGCTTTTTTATCAGCTTTTTGAACTGTTCCTCTTCTCTAATGGACACGAAGGCAGGATTTTCTTCAATGGTCCTGATCAAATTGGCCTTTACTGATATATCGTCTAAGGGAGCGCTGGAGCCGATGGTGACGTTTTCCTCCAACCATTCATCTACCTGGTTGAAATAATCGTTGCCTTTTAACTTCAAGGGGAACTTAAAGCCGCAGACAATGTTCACATATTCCTCTAATGCCTGTAAGGCCCTTTCCGTCTTTTGCTGCATAAGATATCCCTGGGCAGCAGCGATATGAATGCCGAAAACCGCATTGGTCAGAATATCTTTCATGTCAAAAGCCTCGATTATCTGTACTCCTTGGGAATAGATGCGGTCAAACAGGTCCGGTTCGGTCATGTGCAGGGTCAGATAATTGGTCAAAAGGGTTAAGGTACCGATCACATTCTGATAGAGCATGATCTGATTAACTTTTTTGGCTTGCTGGTTTTCACCCAGCATCTGATAGGCCATAACCAGCATCACATCATCTCCGCTGTAGGGAATCAGCTGATCATCCAGCAAATCAATAACCTTCGAGATGTTTCCCCGGGCCATTTCCGCCATGGCTTCCATGATGTTGGCATTTTTTGCGTCCCGAATGCTGTCTGATTCCTCTTTTACCCGCTGACACAGTTCAATACACTCTTGCAGCATTTCTTTTTTGGTCTCCTCGCTTTTAGCTAACATTGAGTGGTTCAGCAGCAATTGGATCATGGCCAGCAAAAGCGGAAAACAGGCGTAGTATTCCCGGATGGTCTCTTTACAGGCTTCCATTACTTCATCAAATGGTTTGACGGCAAAGTCGTGAGAGAATTTGTTATATACTTTTTTGATTTCCTCTCTGCTCATCTGCGGCGAGTATCCCAAGAGTTCATCCACTGAAATATTGAAATAGGTGGCCAGTTCCGGTAGCAGCAATATATCAGGATAGCTTTGCCCGGACTCCCATTTGGAAACCGATGCTTTGGACACGCCCATATACTCTGCCAGCTTTTCCTGAGTTATACCTTTCTCCTTTCTTTTTTGAATAATACTATTACTCAAATTCAGTTTATTCATAATGAATCACCTCACCTTTATTTTCTAATCTTATTGTACCCGGTGATTCCTATTCTGACGATGGATTTGCAGCTGACTTTAGTTGAAAAAGTTAACTAACAGGAAACTGCATCCTGATTTATAAACCGAGAGGGAAGTAATAAATTAGGATTGCCAGTAATAGCTATTTATTATTAAACGAATAAAATATATTGAATAACAATAAATATATATTGTATAACATTATATATTTTGCTATACTGCACATAATTAAGGGTGCATTCCACCCGGTGCAGAGAGGAAGAAATCTATGTGGAATGGAGAAAAATCCATCATTTTAAGTAAGCTGTGCGTTCTGCTGTTCATGGCTTTGCTGATAGCTGTAGTAGTGACAGCGCCCTGGCTGACCCAATGGTTTGTGGAGTTTTCACAGGCCGGGCTTGAGGAAAAAGCAGCCTATTTTATGGCTACTATCTATGTGGGATTTATTCCTGCTGCTTATCTGCTCTTTAGTCTGTTGAAATTGCTGCGTCAGATCGAGATTGGACAAGTATTTATCCCCAAAAACGTGGAACTACTGAGGCGGATTTCCTGGAGTTGTTTTGTAGGGGCGGGTATTGCTCTGTTTTCTCTACTTTACTATTTTCCTTGGTTCTTTTTGGCGGTGGCTGCTGCTTTTATGGGCTTGATCGTGCGGGTGGTAAAAAATGTAGTAGCCCAGGCAGTGGAGCTGAAAGACGAAGCTGATTATATAGTATAGAGAGAGGGGGGAGCTTAAACCATGCCAATTGTAGTAAATTTGGATGTAATGATGGCCAAACGAAAAATATCCTCCGGCGAATTGGCTGAGAAAATAGGCATCAGTCCAGCCAATCTCTCCATTCTCAAAACCGGCAAGGCTAAAGCTATTCGCTTTTCCACCATGGAGGCGATCTGTAAAGCCTTGGAGTGTCAGCCCGGAGATATACTGGAATATCAATCCAACCAGGACTAAGGAGGATAGGTGAAATGAATGAGACTTCCATGAATAATAATGAGGCGGATCTGATCTCGGAAACCTTGGTTGGGGGCGAATCTAAGGAAAACGTAGCGGCAGTGCCCCTACTTAATAAAGAAAAAGTACCTTTTGCCGCCGACCGCTGGGATAGTTATTTTGCCCTCTTTGCTTTTGTACTGGGCTTTCTTTTTGCCCGTTGGGTATTGTTTGCCTGGCAGGGCTGGGGAGTGACCTTGTTCACCCTGGTATTCTGCGGCTCCGTGACCTTGTATTTACGGAAAAAAGGGGTGCAGATCCCTAAGGCCGGTTGGTTCTGGCTGGGGGTGGTGATGCTGATAGGAATAAGCTTTAGTTTATGGAGCAACAACGGACTGGCACCCTGGCACGGCCTGTTGTTATTCTGCAGCGCCGTATACTGGATCCTATGTGCTACCGGACTGCTCGTTTTAGGCCAAACCAGCAATTTGCTTTTATTGGACGGCTATAATGCTTTATTTGTTATTCCATTCAGTAATTTCGGCTGTCAGTATCAGGGTCTGGCCCTTATGGGAACCAACAAGCTCAGGCGGGGAAGACAATTTTTCTCTGTAGCCTTAGGTTTGTTCTTAACTTTTATTGTTGCGCTTATGGTTTTACCCCTGCTAATGGAAGCGGACAGCGGTGGCTTTGCTCAACTCATTAACGGGATATTGGACGGATTTCGGGGGATAGGCGAGGACTTTTGGGAAACATTCTGGCAGCTCATTCTGGCCATTCCCATTGCAGCTTATATATTCGGTCTGGTTGCCGGCAGTACTCATAAAAGAGGTACTGATTTGTTTGATAAGGACAGTACCCTTAAAAATATTTCAGGCTTGCGAATACTCCCCATGACTACGGTTTACATTTTAATGGGCTCGCTATCTATGCTTTACATTGTATTCATCGGGAGCCAATTGCCCTATTTCTTCTCTGCCTTTGTGGGCCAACGGCCGGAAGGATGGCAGATTTATTCCGAATACGCCCGCAGCGGATTCTTTGAGTTGTGTCGAATCGCAGTCATTAACCTCTTGGTATTGACAGCAGCCAATATTTTGAGTCAACAGTCTAGGAATCATATATTCCTCAAGATACTCAACGCATTGCTGGCCATTCTCACCCTGCTGCTTATTGCCACTGCCTTTAGCAAAATGGCCTTGTACATTGGAGCATACGGTTTATCTATGCGCCGGTTCTTGCCCTGTGTTTTTATGATCTTTATGGCCATTATTTGCGGGGGAAGTATAGCCTTGCAAAAATGGTCATTCTCCATAACTCGCCTGGCAGTCGGGGTAGGGGTGGTTATGTTCTGTATCTTGTGTATAGTAAATCCTGACAGCCTGGTAGCCAGATACAATGGGGAGCGTTACCTGTCTGGAACGCTGGAGGAATTTGATGTGGAGATATTGTACCGCTCCGGGCCGGCAGGTGTGGATTCGGCCTTGATGGTGTATGAACAAAGCAATGATCCGGATCTGCAGTTTAAGCTGAAGGAATATCTCCTGATTCAGCAGCAGCAAGCTGATGAAGTAGCCGGGCAGCCCGGTGACAGCTGGGGAAGGGCTAAGGCGCGGCAAAAGATTAGCGAATACTTTGATTAAACAAAAACCAATGCAGAGGCCAAGAAAATTATATGTCTCGTTGCTGACTTGACACGATTACAATATCAGTCTGCCACGGAGATAAACGGTTTTTAAGGAACATAACATTAAATATCAATTTATAGACCTTAATCAAAAAGGTTTAAGCAAAGGTGAACTAATCAGTGTTAAAGCCGCTATTGGGCTTAAAGCTATGATTAACTCCCAGGCCAAAGACTATAGTAGATTAAACCTGGACCGTATTGGCAGCAGCACTATGAGGGAAGAAATAATATATAATAATCCGATTACTTTTGAATTGATTGAACCTCAGGACATAGAGAGAAGTATAGTTTAATTAGCATAACGAAGCTATTGATTTGCATCGCGGATACTAGTAAAAACCCGGATATTTATGGTAAGATATAAGATATATGCAGTGCTTCCAACTATTTTAAATTCTATGGGATAGCAAGACATACTTCACAGCCCAATCTATGCTAGCATTAGGGTATAATAGAATATTTATAAAAAAATTTAGCAAAAACCATAGTTGGTAAGACATGGTGCAGGATATTCTATGGGAGGTGGTATAAAAAACATTTTACATAGCATTTGCTAAGGTTGCGATTAAACCGAGGATGTTATTTTAAAATGGGGGGCGATGATTTGCGAAAAAGCAACAATCTAATAAGGGATCCGCTCTGAGAATGCACAAATAATGCTTGCTAGAAAAAGGTAGGGGACTTATACTTAAAAAGGCTAATAGTGTCTAAAATACCATAATTGGAATACTAATTTTCCTTATTTTAATCAGCAAATTGCAACCCTTTTCATGGATCTGATACTAGGTAGTTTTTGATAAATTCATGCAAAAATTATATCTGAACAATGGGCCATCGGTATAATATGAGGAAAAAGATAAGGTATGTTACGTGGTTTTTTTGGGGTGATTTTACATATTCTGGTATCCTTTAGTGGACATAATATCAAAAATTTAAGGAGGGATTAAGTTTTGTATAAGAACAAACGTTTAAGCTTTATTGTTGCTATCATGATGGTATTGGCCATCTTTTGCGCAGTACCGTCGGCAATTGCCGCCAGCCAATTTAGTGATGTCAGCGGTCACTGGGCGGAGGTGCAAATCCAGTGCGTGGTTGACCAGGGCGTAGCCAACGGATATCCAGATCAGACTTTCCAGCCTGCGAACGCCATCACTCGTGCTGAGTTTATTACTATGGCCAATCGGGCATTTGCTTATACCGCTACCACAGACATCAATTACAGTGATGTCGACGCCAGCGATTGGTACGCAACCGAGATTGCCAAAGCCAAAGCAGCCGGTTATATCGCCGGTTATGAAGATGGGACCATGAGACCCAATGCGGATATCAGCCGCCAGGAAGTGGCCAAAATCATGGCTACCATCCTAAAACTTGATATCAACAACGGAGTCATTGAATATTTTACTGATGCAGCATCCATTCCCGCCTGGAGCAAAGATTACATATCCGCAATGGTAAAAGCAGCCTATATGAACGGTTATCCGGACGGTTCTTTCCAACCGGCTAAATCCATCAACCGCGCTGAAGCAGCAGTTATCTTCTGCCGTGCTCTGAACATTCAGAATTTCACCCAGACACTTTTGGACAAAGCCGGAACTTACGGACCTGAAAACGGAACCCGTACAAGCCAAAGCGACATAGCCATTACTGCCGACGACGTAACCCTGCAAAATGTTATGATCGAAGGCGACTTGTTGATTGATGCAGGTGACGGTGATGTTTATCTGAAGAATGTAACTGTTACCGGAATTACCACTATAAAGAGTGCTGGTTCGGTGACCCTTGACCACTGCGTCCTAAACAATATGATCGTCAACGATCCCGATGGCGAGGTTGACATAATACTGCTTAACGACAGCCAGGTTCGCACCATGCAGTTTGATTCAGCCGCCAATGTAACCGGGTCCGGTATAGAGTCCGCAATTATTAATGTTGCCGGAGTAACGATTGACACTCCCCCTGCTTCCACTACCGTTAAAAGAGGCCTCAGCGCTATTGTTGACGGAAGAACCGTTTATGGTCCTGGCGGCAGCACTGGTGGCGGCGGAGGCGGCGGTTCAACCGTAATCACACCAGTATTGAGCAATGTAACGCTTGGTGATGGAACGAATACGATCGATCCGGTAATCGCTGGCAATACCCTAACCTTCAGTGTAGTTCCCGGAACAGCTTATACCACTGGAACTGCAACACTTAATGTAAATGTTAGCTACAATATTTCATCAGGTTCTTATAGTATTGATGGAACAGCTACCACTGCGGAGAACTTATTAGCCTCTGCCCTGGCTCTATTGGACGCTCAGGGAGGAACTTCCGGGGATGGCGTTCTGGGATCCACCCTGATTGCCAATTCTCCCGTTACGATCACCTTGACCTCAGCACTTGACGCAAGACAGGTGAGCACCTATACGATCGAATTCGTTGCCGGGGCCGCCGTAGCCCCGACTCTGAGCAATGTTACGGTCGGCGGCATCAGCCCAACGATCAGCGACAATACCCTTACCTTTGCGATTGCTCCTGCTACGGCCTACAATGCCGGTACCGCAACCCTGTCTGCTGATGCCAGCTATCAGATCCAGGGCGGTACCTATAACGTAACCGGAGACGCTTTAGCGGCAGATAATCTGATGGACGCTGCCTTAGCCCTTTTGGATACTTCGGGAGGAACTTCTGTGGATGGCGTTCTGGGATCAACCCTGATTGCCAATTCGCCTGTAATCATCACCTTGACCGCAGCAGCTGATGCGAGCAAGGTAAGCACCTATACGATTGAATTTGTTTCCAATGCTGTAGCTCCCACGCTGAGCGATGTTACGGTGGGCGACATCAGCCCGACGATCAGCGGCAATACCTTTACCTTTGATGTTGTATCCGCGACGGCATACAGCACTGGTACAGCGACCCTGTCCGGCGATGTCAGCTATCGGATCCAGGGCGG